>NZ_RZRY01000010.1:0-33346 GCF_003998035.1 Mesorhizobium sp. M2A.F.Ca.ET.039.01.1.1
ATCACCAACCTTGCGGACGCGGGCGAAGCCTACAATGCGCTGACGCTGCATTTCGGGTTCAGCGAGTATTTCGGCGGCAAGGGCCGCGGCCCGGTCGACGCCGTCGTCCATTTCGCAGCGCTTCCGCGGATATTCCTGCGGCCGGACAACGCCATGTTTGCCGCCAATGTGCAGTCGACCTACAATGTGATCGAAGCCGCCACCAAGCTCGGCATCCGCAAGATCGTCACGGCCTCCAGCGAAACGGTCTACGGCATCTGCTTTGCCGAAGGCGAACGCGACTTCTCATCCTTCCCGGTGGATGAGGAGCACGACGCCGATCCGACCGACAGCTACGGCCTTTCCAAATTGCTGGGCGAGAAGATCGCGCGGTCTTTCGCCTCCCGCACGGGAACCGACATCTATGCGCTGCGGATCGGCGGCGTCGTAGAGCCGAAGGACTATGCCCGCTTTCCGGAATTCCTGGCCGATCCTTCGAAGCGGCGGCGCGACGCCTGGACCTATATGGACGCGCGCGATCTCGGCCAGATCGTCGACCTGTGCGTCGAGAAGGACGGTTTGGGCTTCCAGATATTCAACGCCGTCAACGACAACATCGTGTCCGAATTGCCGACGGCGGAGTTCCTCAGGAAGCATGCGCCCGACATACCGGTCACTCGGACCATGGACGCATTCGAGGGACCGATCTCAAACCGGAAGCTGCGCGATGTCCTCGGATTCCGGCAAGAGCATGACTGGCGGACACAGTGAGCTGATCCTTACGGGTCAGCTCAATGCCTGTCGCTCAAAGGCGAGCGGCGACAAGGTCAGTCGAAGAAGCCCGTATCCTCTTCCTTGAGGTATTTTCTCGCCGCCTCGGCGTCGATGTCGAGGCCGAGCCCCGGCGCCTCCAGCAAGTCCACCATGCTGTCCCTCACGATCTGTTTCGGCAGGCCGATGACGAGGTCCTCCCACCAAGGGTCGGAAGCGCTCGGATATTCGAAGGCGATATAGTTCGCGGGCAAGGTGGCGCAGACGTTGATCAGCGCGCCGAGGCCGAGCAGGCCGTTGGCGGTGCCGTGCGGCGCCATCAGGATCGAGTGCATATAGGCGTGCTCGGCGACCCACTTCAGCTCGGCGATGCCGCCAATATCGGCGGGATCGGGGCCGATGACCCGCACCGCTTGCGTCTCGATCAACTCCTTGAAATTGTGCCGCAGATAGATCTGCTCGCCGGTGTGGATCGGCGTCGAGGTGGACGTGGTCAGCTCGCGATAGGCTTGCGGATTGACCCAGGGCACATAGTCGCCGGTCAGCATGTCCTCGAGCCACATCAGATTGTACTTCTCGACGGCGCGGGCGAATTTGATCGCATCGGGCAGCATCCAGCCCGGCCCGCAGTCGAGCGCCAGGCTGACCTTGTCGCCCAGCACCTCCTTCATCGCCGCCACGCAGTCGAGCATGTGATTGAAACCGCGCTCGCTGATCACACCCTGATCCATGGCGCCGTGATAGCCGGCCTTCTTCTGCGTAACGCCGTAATGGAAGCCCTCAATGGAGTCCTTCATGTTGGAGTGGAACGAGATGCCCTGCTTGACCATGAAGAAATTCTGGGGCTGCTCCATCATCCATTTGACGTCGGCGGCATAATCCTCCGGTCGGTCGCCCGTGCGCTTGCGACGGATCGAGCCGTTGTAGACGCGCACCTTGTCACGCACCTTGCCGCCAAGCAGCTTGTAAACCGGCACGCCCGCGGCCTTGCCGGCGATGTCCCACAGCGCGTGCTCGATAGCGCTCACCGCCGCGCCATAGGGCTTGAACGAGCCGCGCTGGCGGATCTTCAGCATCACCCGCTCGACGTCGGTCGGATCCTCGCCGATCAGCGCCTCGCGGAAATGCAGCACGAAGGGTTTCAGGTAGGTCTTTGTGTATTCGACCTCGCCCAGACCATAGAGGCCCTCGTCGGTGACGACGCGGACGATGGGGTGCTTGCCGATGACGGCGCAGCGCAGGTCGGTGATCTTCATGACACAGTCCTATTTCACAGACGAGAAAGCTGTCGGCGTGAGCAGCTGGCTGCTGATATTGGCAACGATCTGCCCGTCGCGCTCAGACTCGTCCCGGGCCCTGTGCCATACCGGATCGGTGACGAAAGCCGTCCATTTCGCCTCGCGCTCGGCCAACGATTCCCAGGCGAGGAAATAGGTGAGGCGATTGTTGTTCTCGCCGATCACCGTGGTGAAAAACCCGGCTTGGCGGATGCCATGCCTCTCCCAGATGGCCAGCGTTTGCTCGGAAAAGCGCTTGAGCAAAGCCGGCAGCCTGCCCGGCAGGCAGTCATAGATGCGCATTTCGTAGATCATGGTTTCGTCCGTTTCTTTCTCCGCCTCTCCCGTGGGAGAGGTCGACACGAATGGTCGGTGGGTGGCTCTGTGACCTTGGGGATTAAGGCAGGGGCGTCCGGGCTAACTCCAGGTCCGGTCCCAGCTATTTTCATTGTCCCAATGCTCGGTGGATTGCCATATCCCTGTGACACCGGGCTGCAGATGCTGCGAGATCACCTCGTCGAGGACGTCGTCGATCCCCAGCCCCGGCTTGCCGGGCACGGTGATGAAGCCGTCCTTGACGAGCGGCTTGGGGAGGCCCGTGACGATATCATCCCACCAGTCGACATCGGCGGAGTGGTATTCGAGCGCCATGAAGTTTTCGGTCGCGGTCGCGACATGCGCCGCGGCCATCGCCGCGATTGGGCTTTCGGCCATGTGGATCGCCATGGCGACGCCGTGATCCTGCGCCATGTCGCCGATCTTCTTTGTCTCGAGGATGCCGCCGCTGGTCAGCAGGTCCGGATGGATAACGGAGAGGCCGCCGCTCCTCAGCAGAGGCTCGAAGCCCTCCTTGAGATAAATATCCTCGCCGGTGCAGATCGGCACCGACGTCGCCTGCTGCAATTGCCGGTACTGTTCGGTGTACTGCCAGGGGATCACGTCTTCGAGCCATGCCGGCACGTATTTCTCGATACGGCGCGACAGGCGGATGCCGTCCTGCAGCGAGATGTGGCCGACATGGTCGATGGCTAACGGAATCTCGTAGCCGATGACCTCGCGGACCTCGTGGATATATTGCTCCAGCAGGTCGATGCCCTTTTCGGTGAAATGCAGGCCCGTGAACGGGTGCTGCACGTTCTGCGCATCATAGGCGAGATTGCGGGCCTTGCGCTCCTCGAGCGTGCCGCCGCGGCCGCGCGGGTTGGCGCGGAACCCTTCGAGCGCGCCGGCGGGCGCCGTCACGGCGCCCGGAATGTGGGCGATCTGCATCAGACCCAGGTCCATCTTGAGGAAGGTGAAGCCGCGCTCCATGCGCGCCCTGAGGCGCTTGCCGGTCTCGGTGCCGCTCGGCTTCTCGGCGTCCGTATCGCAATAGACGCGCACCTGGTCGCGAAACTTGCCGCCGAGCATCTGGTAGATCGGCACGCCATAGGCCTTGCCGGCGAGATCCCAGAGCGCAATCTCGACCGCCGAGACGCCGCCGCCCTGCCGCCCATGGCCGCCGAACTGCTTGATACGGCGGAACAGGCGGTCGATATCGCAGGGGTTCTCGCCGAGCAGCCGGCTCTTCAGCATCAGCGCAAAGGTGGCGCTGGCGCCGTCGCGCACCTCGCCGAGCCCGACGATGCCCTGGTTCGTGTAGATCTTGAGCAGCGCCGAAGTGAAGGGCGCGCCGACGATCTCGGCCACCCGCATGTCGGTAATGCGCAGCTCGGAGGGCCTGGAATTCGTGTTGATGCGATCGAGAGCCTCGTCGGCTCCATCCGTTTTTGGCATGATTTGTCCTCGTTCCGCTGGGAGTGGCCCCGCCCGCCGGGCCTGCTTTAAACAGTGCTAGCCCAGCTCGATCTCGTGGGCCTGCAGATAGTCGCGGTTCATCTCGACACCGAGACCCGGCTTCGACGTCAGCTTGAGGTTGCCGTTCGACACGTCGAGCGGCTTGTCGATGAGGTGATCGTATTTGGAGAGGTCCCACTCCGACGTTTCGAGCTTGTAGAAGTTGGGAACGGTCATCATCACCTGCGCTCCCGCGACCACATTGATCGGACCCGCGGCGTCATGCGGCGAGACCGGGATGTAATAGGCCTCGCAAAGGGCGGAAATCTTCTTGAGCTCGGTGATGCCGCCGGTCCAGGTGACGTCGGGCATGATGTAGTCGGCGAGCTTGTTCTCGAGCACCGGCACGAAATCCCATTTCGTGTGGCCGCGCTCGCCCCAGGAGATGGGGGCACTGACCTTGTCGCGCACCTGCTTAAGCGCGTTGAGGCTTTCCGGCGGGCAAGGCTCCTCGAACCAGTCGATCTGGCCGGCCTCCTCGAGGCTGCGGCACAGGCGGATGGCGGTGGGAACGTCAAAGCGGCCATGCGCATCGATGAGGATGTCGACATTGGGCCCCGCCGTCTCGCGGATGAGAGCCGTGAGCTCGGCAGCTTCGCGCTCGTCCTTGCGGGTCATGCTGCCGTCGAGATAGCCGTCCCGTCTTTCGCGGGCCACGCCATCGACGCTGGGACCCTGGTGCGGGAACGGATCGAATTTGAGCCCGGTGTGGCCGGACTCCACGATGTCGCGAATTTCGCGGACCACCGCTTCCTTGCTGGTGAATTTGGCCTGGTTGGGATGGGTGTAAAGCGAGATTTCATCGCGCACCGGCCCGCCCAGCAGCTCATAGATCGGCTTGCCGAGAACTTTGCCGCGGATATCCCAAAGCGCTATGTCGATGGCGCTCACGCATTCCACGGCGGCGCCGCGGCTGCCCATATAGGTGAAGCTGCGGAAGACCTTGTGCCACAGATGCTCGATGCGCGCCGGATCCTCGCCTGCCACGGCAAGCCCGATCTGGCGCAGGATCGTGCAGAGCGCGCGGTTGGCGAGCTTCGTCGTGGTGGTGATCTCGCCCCAGCCGCTGATCCCCTCGTCGGTCGTCACTTCCACGAACAGGTACTCTCCCCAATAGGAAGCGTCGGACTTGACCAGCCAAGGCCGAATGCTCGTGATTTTCATCTGGACTATCCTCCCTGAATGGCCAGGCTGACGATGTTGCGGGTCCGCTACCCTGCCCGGGCGGCGCTGCGCGCGCGCATGTGTTCGAGGACATGCCGGCCGGAGCCCTCGACATGGCGAGCGATGAGTTCGGCCGCCTTGTCGGCCTCGCCCGATTTGACGAGCGCGATGAGCTCGCGGTGCTCGCGGATGATCGCGGCGCGGCGGGCAAGCGTGAAATTGAAACGCCGGCTGACCGCCCGCAGCACCTCTCGGTGCTTCCACCAGAGCTCGGCGGCATGGCGGTTGTAGTGCCGCTGGTACATCACGGTGTGGAAGGCGGTATCCAGCTCGCTGTGCCTGAACGTGTCGGCGAAGTTGTTCTCTTCGATCAGGCCCTGGAGACGTTCGAGTTCGGCGATGTCCTCCTCGGTCGCCATTCCCACAAACCAGCGCGTCAGGGCGGGCTCGATGAGAACGCCGATCTCGTAGATATCGCGCACGAAATCCTGATCTATGGGCCGGACGCGCGCGCCCCGGTTGGGAACGAAGGTGACGAAGCCCTCGCCGCGCAACAATTGCAGCGCCTCGCGCACGGGATTGGTCGAGGTGCCGTGACGGCGGGCGAGATCGGTGACCACGAGCCGCTCGTTGGCAGCCAGCCGTCCCTCGATGATGTCCTCCCTTATCTGCTCGTAAAGCGAGGCGCCCTCGCTCGATGCCCCGAGAGCGTCAATCCCCTCGGGTGGCTCTGCTTTGAAATCACTCGTTTCCGCCATCGCCGTCCCCTAGTCCAATACACGATCTGACCGATATCACGCACATCTTCGACAAACAATGTACGATTTGTTGCGTTGACAGCTATTCTGCGATCTGAAAACGTATGAAGTGATCGAAGGGATACATTAGGGCGGAGAAATATCCCCGCGATCGAAACGAGCAAGGACCGCTTTGCCTAGGCGCAGAGCGGCATAGGAGAACCTGGGAGGAGACCTATGAGGAGGATCACAGTCGGCGGTGCCGTTCTGCGCGGCGCCGTTTCCACTGCTTTGACGATATCGCTGATGTCGGGTCCGGCGCTTGCCGCGCCCCCGGTCGACCTGAGCAAGTGGTCGCCGGAATATGTGCGCTCGATTGCCGGCACGCAGGATTTCGACACGGCAGGCGATTGCGCCAAGGTCACCCCGCTCGACTACAAGGGGCGACTGACTTTCTGGTATCAGGGCGTGTTCGAGGGCGACCCCGACCTCCTGCGCCAGTACTACAAGGATTTCTTCGCAACCTTCCGCAAGACCTACCCGAACATCCAGCTCGAGGAACAGGCCCTCACCTATAACGACCTGCTCGACAAGTTTCGCACCGCGCTCCTCGGCAACGCGGCGCCGATGGCGGTCCGCCTGCAAATCCTGGGCGGAACCGAGTTCGCCTCGAAGGGCTATCTGCAGCCGCTGAAACCCGAGGACGTCGGCTATTCGACCGAGGATTTCTGGCCCGGCGCCATGAAGGCCGTGACCTGGGACGGCGTGACCTACGGCATTCCGACCAACAACGAGACGATGGCCTTCATCTGGAATGCCGACATCTTCAAGCGCGCCGGCCTCGATCCGAACAAGCCGCCGGCCACCTGGGACGACGTGGTCAAATATTCCAAGCAGATCCACGACAAGCTCGGCATTGCCGGCTACGGCCTCGTGGCGCGCAAGAATGCCGGCAACACGCCCTACCGCTTCATGCCGCAGCTATGGGCGTATGGCGGCGGCGTTTTCGACGAAGCCGCGGCAAACCCGACCTACAAGGACATCGAGCTCAACAGCCCGCAGAGCAAGGCGGCGCTGCAGGCTTCCTACGACATGTATGTCCGCGACAAATCGGTTCCGGTTTCGGCGCTCACCAACCAGCAGGCCGACAACCAGCCGCTGTTCCTGGCCGGCCAGCTCGGCATGATGATCTCGCATCCGTCCGACTACAACGTCATGCTCGACCTGCAGAAGAAGGCGACGGGCACTGACAAGGACAAGGCGCAGACCGTCATCGACAATATGCGCTACGGCCTCATTCCGACCGGTCCCGACGGCAAGCGCGCCGTCGTCTTCGGCGGTTCGAACATCCACATCCTGAAGGCCGAATATGTAGAGGGCGGCAAGGTGGACGAGCCGGCGGCGAAGGCCATCATCTGCATGTGGACGAGCCCGGAATGGTCGCTGAAGATGGCTTACGCCGGCTCGAACCCCGGCAACCTCAACGGCTTCAAGACCAAATGGATGAAGGAGCGTCTGGACAGCATCAAGTTCCTCGATGTCACGACGTCGATGCTGCCATACGGCATTCCGTTCCCGGCCCTGCCGCAGTCGCCCGAGATCATGAACATCATCGTCCCGGACATGCTGCAGAATGCCCTGACCGGAGCGATGACCGTCGACCAGGCGGCGGACGACGCGGCCAAGAAGGTGAAAGACCTGATGGGCGGCGGACTCTAGCCCTAGCCTGACCTGCGATCTCACCGGCTGCGCCGACAACGCAGCCGGTTCGTTCCGATGAACAAGGGCACGCCAGTGACGATCGTGAGCGGCAAGGCCGAGGCTCGCCGAAGACTGCAATCCGCCAGGTCCGATGTGCTTCGCAAGATGTGGGAGCATCGCGCCGACTATGCCTATGTGCTTCCGGCGATTGCCGTGATGCTCATCGTCATCGCCTATCCGATCTACTACACGATCGAATTGTCGTTCTTCAACACGCCGCCCGGCCTGCAGCTCCGCGACAAGATCTTCGTCGGTTTCAACAACTACACGGCCATCCTGACCAGCGGGGTGTTCTGGCAGGTCACCTTCAACACCCTGATCTGGACAATCGCATCCACTTTCTTTTCCTTCGCCCTGGGGTTTGCCGCCGCGCTGGCGCTGCATCGCGATTTCGTCGGCCGCGGCGTCCTGCGCGCCATCCTGATCATTCCCTGGGTCATCAGCGCGGTCGCCGCCTCCTATATCTGGAAGTGGATCTACCATTCGGATTTCGGGATTATCGGCGCGGTGCTGGTCGAGCTCGGATGGGCCGAGCGACCGCCGAATTTCATCGACAGCGTCTCAACGGTGCTGCCCTCTCTGATCGTCGTCAACATCTGGCGCGAGTTCCCTTTCGCCATGATCATGATGACGGCCGGTCTGCAGACCGTGCCCGAGCAGTTGCTGCGCGCCGCGAAAGTCGATGGGGCGAATGCGTGGCAACGCTTCTGGCACGTCACCTTCCCGCATTTGCGCAATGTCTCGACGGTGACGATCCTGCTGCTCGCGGTCGCCAACTTCAACTCCTTCATCATTCCCTGGATCATGACCGGCGGTGGCCCGTCCAACGCTTCGCATATCTGGATCACCCATATCTATGAGCTTGCCTTCGGCCGCCAGCGCTGGGGCGTGGCATCGGCCTATTCGGTGCTTCTGTTCATCATCCTGATGACGCTCGGCTACTTCTATGTCCGCGCGCTGAGCGGCAACGAGCGGAAGGACGGCAGCGCATGAGCACGGTTTCCGAGACAATCTCACGAGGCCGGTCCGTCCGCCGGGTGCGGATTGACGGATGGCGATGGGGCGGGCGCGCCTTTCTGCTGTTCATGCTCCTTTACACCGCGCTGCCGATGATCTGGATGCTGCTCACCTCGATCAAGTCCGGCTTCGCGGCGATGCAGTTTCCGCCGCAATGGTGGCCTGACCAACCTACACTCGACAGCTACCAGAAACTGCTCGATCCGCAGAACAGCGTCGGCCAGGATTTCCTGCGCTTCTTCTGGAACAGTCTCATCGTCTCGACCGCCACGACGATCCTTTCGGTGATCGTGGCGGTTCCCGCGGCCTACGCGTTCTCGCGCTTCACCTTCCCAGGTCGGAACTTCCTTTTCTTCGCCGTCCTGCTGCGCAACATGTTCCCGGCGGTGATCTTCCTGGTGCCGCTCTTCATCCTGATGCGCGCGATCGGACTGGTGAACACGCATGGCTCGCTTGTTCTCACCTACCTCACCTTCGGCCTGCCGCTGGCGATCTGGCTCTTGAAGGGCTTTTACGACAACATCCCGGTGCAGCTCGAGCAGGCGGCGCGCATCGACGGCGCAACGCGGTTCCAGGCCTTCATGCTGATCGTGATGCCGCTCTCGACGCCGGGCATCATCGCCACCGCGATCTATTCCTTCATCGGCGCCTGGAACGAGTACATCTACGCCTACACCTTCCTCTCCAAGAACGAACAGCTGACGCTGCCCGTCGGCATCCAGCGCTTCTTCTCGGAGAACACGACGGACTTTCCTGGCCTGATGGCGGCCAGCTTCATGATGAGCGTGCCCGTCGTGGTGCTGTTCCTCCTCCTGCAACGATACTTCGTGCGCGCCCTCACGGAAGGCGCGGTCAAGCACTAGAGCCGGATGATTTCAGGTCGAACCGACCTGAAATCTGAATCCGGCTCTAAATCAAAGAGATAGAGCATGATGTCGTCCGAAAACCGCTTCACACTTTTCGGCATCATGCTCTAGGGAGCTGCCTGCATGGCCCATGTGGTCCTCAAAGATCTCGTCAAGACCTATGGCAGCTTCAAAGCCGTCAACGACGTTTCGCTGACAATCAATGACGGCGAGTTCGTTGCGCTTGTCGGGCCCTCCGGCTGCGGCAAGACGACCACGCTCAATCTCGTCGCGGGCCTGATCTCGGTCACATCGGGCGACATCGTCATCGGCGACCGGGTGGTCAACGACCTCGACCCCAAGGACCGGGACATTGCCATGGTGTTCCAGAACTACGCGCTCTATCCGCAAAAGTCGGTCTATATGAACCTCGCCTTCCCACTGCAGATGCGCAAGCTGCCCAAGGACGAGATCGACAGAAAAGTCAGGGAAGCAGCGCGGGTCCTCGACATGACGCAGCTGCTCGAACGCAAGCCGCGCGAGCTTTCAGGCGGGCAACAGCAGCGCGTGGCGCTCGGACGCGCCCTCGTGCGCGATCCTGCGGTGTTCCTGATGGACGAGCCGCTCTCCAATCTCGACGCCAAGCTGCGCGTGCAGATGCGATCCGAGATCAAGCGGTTCCACCAGGACCTCAAGGCGACGATCATCTATGTGACGCACGACCAGCTCGAGGCCGTGACCATGGCGGACAGGATGGCGGTGATGAATGGCGGCTACCTGCAGCAATATGATTCGCCGGCGCAGGTTTTCGCCCATCCCGCCAATATGTTCGTCGCGAGCTTCGTCGGCAGTCCGGCGATGAGCCTTATTCCGCTGGAGGGGTCGACGGCAAATGGCGGCGCCGTCCTGACGAGCGCGGAAGGCTGGAGTCTTGAGCTGTCGCAACGCAATGCGCGCAAGGTCCAGAAAGCGACCACCAGGAAGGTCGTGCTCGGCGCGCGACATTCGACGATCAAGCTGCACAAGAGCGCGGTTCCCAGCGCTATTCCGGCCAAGGCCTATACGGTGGAGCCGACCGGAGACGTCACCTTCGTGCAGGCGTTCCTCTCCGGCGCCATCGTCAATATCAGCGTGTCCCCCAACGTCGCCGTCGCACCCGACGAGCAGATCTGGCTCGAGTTCGACCAGGAGCGCATGCACCTGTTCGACAGCGAAACGGAAATGGCGCTCGAGGCCAGTTGAGACGGCGAACGCATGAGACATGAGGGGGAATGACGACGAAGATGAAGATCACCGCGATCAAGCCCTACCCGGTGTGGGTCGGGACCCGTAACCAGATGCTCGTCAAGGTTGAGACCGACCAGGGCATCTTCGGCTGGGGCGAGAGCGGCCTGAGCGGTCGCGAGAAGGCCGTGGCCGGTGCGGTCGAGCACTATCGCGAATTTCTCATCGGCCGCGACGCCATGCAGATCGGCCGGATCTGGCAAGAACTCTATCGCAGCCAGTATTTCGAAGGCGGGCGGGTTCTGCAGGCGGCGATCTCCGCGATCGACATCGCGCTTCACGACATCAAGGGCAAGGCGCTAGGCGTGCCGGTCTACGAGCTGCTCGGCGGCAAGCAGCGTGATCGCATCCCCACCTTCGCCTCGACCGGAGACGAGGCCGAGGGCGACGCCGCCATCGAACGAGCGCGCGAACTGCATGCCGAAGGATGGCAGGCGATCCGCTTCTTCCCCGCCGGACAAAGCAGCAGGGACATTTTCGAGCCGCGCGAGTCGATAGGTCCCACCGCTAGCATGCTGAACAAGGCGCGCGAGGCGCTGGGTGACGACGTGGTGCTCGGCATCGACTATCATCATCGGCTGTCGGTGGCCGAGGCGGCGAGCTTCTGCGGCAAGCTTGGCCGCGGCGTGCTCGATTTTCTCGAGGAGCCGATCCGCGACGAAGCGCCGGAGGCCTATGAGAGCCTGCGCGGGATGACCGACATCCCCTTCGCCATCGGCGAGGAGTTTGCCAGCAAGTGGCAGTTCCTGCCCTATATCGAGCGCGGCATCCACCAATTCAACCGACTCGATGTCTGCAATGTCGGCGGGCTCACCGAGACGATGAAGGTCGCCGGCTGGAGCGAAGCGCATTATGTCGACCTGATGCCACACAATCCGCTTGGCCCGGTGTGCACGGCCGCGACCATCCATCTGGGCGCCGCGGTGCCCAACTTCGCCTGGCTCGAAACCAGGGTGCCCGAAAGGAAGCTGGGCTTCGACAATTCCGAGTTTTTTCCCGTGCAACCGCGGCTGGACGGCACCCATTACCCTGTCGGCGATCTGCCGGGGCTGGGCGTCGAGGTCAACGAGGCGGCGATCCAGGCGCAGAGTTTTCGCTTCTGGGAGGCGCCGCATCTCAAGCGCCGCGACGGTTCCGTCACCAACTGGTAGTCCATCTCACCCGGAGTCCGACAATGACGCATACAACCGACATCACGCGACCGTCCAAGGACCTGATCGAAGCGCTGAAGGAGATCGGCGCCGCGACGGTTGCCGGCACGCTAGGCCATATGGGCTTCCGCAGCCCGCACATGGTCGGCCCGGTGGCGCAGAACCACGGCAAGTCGATCGTCGGACCGGCGCTGACGCTGCAGTTCCTGCCGCAGCGGCCGGACCTCTTCAACGAAGGCGAATATGCCGATCCGGAAACGCAGTTGCACCGGCATGTGCTCTACCACGCGCAGGAAGGCGACGTGGTCGTGGTCGACGCGCGCGGCGACATGAGATCGGGCGTCTTCGGCGACATGATGTCGACCTATTTCAAGGGCCGGGGCGGCGCGGGCATTGTCATCGACGGATGCATGCGCGACCGGCCCAATGTCGAGAAGCTCGACCTGCCGCTATGGCTGCGCGGCTGGACGCCCAACTATCATGTGCAGACCAGCATCTATCCCAATGCCGTCAACGTCCCGATCGCCTGCGGCGGCGTCACGGTGATCCCCGGCGACATCATCGTCGCCGACGATGACGGGGCCGTAGTGGTTCCCGTCTCGATGGCGCCCATGGTGATCGAGGAGGCGCAGAAGCATCATGACTGGGAAGAGTTTTCCCGAGAGAAGCTCATGCAGGGCGCGCCCTTGCAGCGCTATTATCCGCTGCACGATGATGCCCGCGGTGAGTATGAGGCGTGGCGCAAGACGAGACGTTAGGAAAGCTCAACGAGGCGGAGCGCTGGTGCAGGCACGTGGCCGCGCTTGGGGCCAGCTCATCTTCCAGAAGTTGTTCAAGAAGGTGCAGTAATCGGTCTGCGACCGTGTGATCGAGGCCGTGAACTGGTCGGGCGCGATTACGTCTTGTAACCCATTGAAGCAGCGGGTCGATTGGGTATCCGTTCCATCCGATATTGGCTACAGAATTGAAATCGTATCTACGAAGGGAACCCGCCGGCCACAGCGCGGCCGCCTACCCAGACGATTGCGATGTTCGTCCTGGACGCAGTGTAGACGATCTTGTGCAGGATGCCTTCGCCACGGTCGAGGTCTTCCTGCAGCAGCCTGATCGTGCCGCCCACGGCTTGGGTGTCGATGACGCAGGCATCGAAATGATAGCCCGCCGCGAACTGCCCGACCGGCAGGTCGAGCGCGGTCCCGCCCGCGGCGGTTGCGAGGTGGAAGGCGTCGCGGAAATCGATCCGCGCGGCCCTCCGGCTGCTCCGCTTTTCCGGCGGCACGTCGGGGTCGGTGCCGGTCTCCAGCATGCGTGATGCCATGACCGCGCCGCGCATGCCGTCGAAGAGCGAGGCGCTCGGCCCGCCCGAAATGTCGGTTCCGAGCCCGACAATGAGCCCCTTCTCCAGCGCTGCCTTCAGCGGAAAGACTGCATTGGCGAAGTAGGCGTTGGAGAGCGGGCAGTGGGCGACCGCCGAACGGCGCACCCGGATCGTGTCCATGTCGTCCGGCGTGATGAAGTTGGCATGCGCGAGCACGCTCAATCGGCCAAGCAGCCCGAACCGGTCGAGGGCCGCGGTGTCGGTCACGCCGTACCGCTCCAGCACGTAGCCATGCTCCCAGTCGCTCTCCGAGCAATGCGTCTGCACATGGCAGCCGCAGCTCTTCGCGAGCGCTCCCAGCTCGACGAGCGAGGCATCCGTGCATGCGGGGATGAAACGCGGTGTCACCACCGGACGGACCAGGCCGTGCCCGTTGTCCGGGTGCGCGCGGACATAGTCGATCAGCTCGGCCGCGCCGTCGACCGCCGCTTGCGCGGAGGCGTCGCGATAGTAGTCGGGGCACTGGTCGGCGTTGTCCATGACCACCTTGCCGACCAGGGCGCGCTGGCCGCGCTCTAGGCAGGCGTCGACGAGGATGCGGGTCGCGTCGCGGTGGATGGTGGCGAAATAGAGCGCGGTCGTCGTGCCGTTGGCGAGCAGGTCTTCGACCAGCAGGCCGTAATTGCGCCGGGCAAACGCGACGTCGGCGTAACGCGCCTCAAGCGGAAAGGTGTACTTGTGCAGCCAGACCTCCAGCGGCACGTCAAGCGCCTGGCCGAGCTGAGGGTATTGCGGCGCGTGCACGTGCAGGTCGACAAGCCCGGGCAGCAGATAGTGGCCCTTCGGCAGCCGGACGAGCGTCCCTGCCCTGGCCGCCGCGCTGACGGCGGCCTCATAGGCTTCGTCGCCCGGCCTCAGCACGGAGGCGATGACGCCGTCCTCGCGAACCGCGATCAGCGCGTCGCGAAGCTCGTCTATGCTGCCGCGCTCCGGCGCGTGGAAGCCGGAGGCGAGCAATGTCTTGCCCTTGAGGTCGGTCATGTTGCCTTCGCGCGGCCAGGCTGCCGCTCACGCGGCCATGGCCGTGGTGCCGTAGACGATGCCCTTTTCCTTCAGCCAGCGGCGGTAGGCCACCGAGGAGGCGTCCGCGCGGGTGGGGATTTCGGCGCGGGGCTCGAGCGGCAGAAGCCGCGGCCGCTGGTTCTCCAAAATGATCCGGTCCTGCAGGAAGATGAGCTGCTGGAACTGGACGAGCGCTGCCGTCGTCGAGACGTCATCGATCAGGAACATCACCGGATGAGCCCGGCAGCGGTCCGGCTCGACCGGCTGGACGAACAGGCAGATGACGTCCCAGCGGTTCGCCGAGTTCGGGCATGTCTTGTAGAGCATGACCGCGAAGGGATTGGCGACGCGGTACATGTACTGCGTCATGATGCCTCCGGTCGCGGACAGCGCCGCCTGCGGCTGGAAGAACTCGCAATTGGTCGCCCAGACCTCGTCGACGTCGCGACGGATCTCTGTCGTGTAGTGCCGCACCTCCGTATGCGGCTCGGCGCCGAGGATGTCGGTGTGAACGAAGGGGAAATGCGCCATGTCGAGGAAGTTCTCGACGATCCTGAGCCCCGAGGCCCTGACCGAGACCGCGCCGCAGATCACCCAGCGCCGGTCGTCCTCTTGCGTCTCGGGGATCGGCAGGACGTCGCGTTCGGGCGCGCCGAGCGTCACCCACAAATAGCCGTAGCGTTCGCGTATCGGCAAAGCCTCGCTGTCGCCCGCGCGCGTGACGACAACCTTGCCGCCGGCATCGCGGCTGACGCTGAGATCGACGCCCAGCAACCTGTTGCGCATCGCGCCGACCGGAATGTCGTCCAGCGCCTCTATGCAGTACCACTGGTCGAGAGCAGCCTTCTCGGCTTGCATGGCCATGCCCGTCTCCCTCTACTGGTTGTATATCCTGTTCATCACTGCGCGGTGGTCGGCAAGAGCCTCCTCGACGTCGAAGGACCGGAACGCGCCCTTGCCGATGATCTCCCTGCCGTTGATATAGGAATAGTCGACGCGGAAGGGCCCGCAAAGCACCAGCGCCGCGAGCGGGTCGCGTCCGGTTCCCGACAGGCCGAGCTGGTCGCGCCTCACCGCGATGAAATCAGCGCTCATGCCAGGGGCGAGATGGCCGATGTCGTCGCGGCCGAGCAGCGCCGCCCCGCCGCGCGTCGCCATCTCCAGCGCCTCGCGTGCCGAAAGCGCGGTCGGGGTGCCGCCGAAGCCGCCGCGCCCGCCCGGCTTCTCGGAAAGGTAGTGGTGCGGCGCGACGCGCTGCAGCATCAGCGCGAGCCGCGCCTCCATGAACATGTTAGACGTGTCGTTGGAGGCCGAGCCGTCGACGCCGAGGCCGACCTTCACGCCCTTGTCCAGCATCTCACGGATTTTCGCGATGCCCTGTCCGCAGCGCATGTTGGCCGACGGGCAATGCGCGACGCCCGTGCCTGTCTCGGCGAAGCGGTCTATCTCCCCGCTCGTCATGAAGATCGAGTGGGCGAACCAGACGTCATCGCCGAGCCAGCCCACAGACTCAGCGAACTCGACCGGCCGCATGCCATAGATCTCGTGGCAGTACTTCTCCTCGAACAGCTCTTCCGCCAGATGCGAGTGGAGGCTCACGCCGGGATGCTGCCGCGCCAGCGCGGCCGCGTCGCGCATCAGCTCCGGCGTCACCGAGAAGGGTGAGCAGGGCGCGAGCACGATGCGGCCCATCGAGTGGCGCGACGCGTCGTGATAGGTGTGGATCAGGCGCTCCGCATCCTTGAGGATGGCGTCTTCCTTCTCCACGCAGCGGTCCGGCGGCAGTCCGCCCTGGCTCTCGCCGCGCGACATCGCTCCGCGGGCCGCATGGAAGCGCAGGCCGATTTCGCGCGCCGCCTCGATCGTCGAATCCAGCGTGCAGTTGTTGGGCAGGATGTAGAGGTGGTCCGAGCTGGTCGTGCAGCCGGAATGGATGAGCTCGGCCATGGCGATACGGGCGGAGACGCCAATAGCGTCATCGTCAAGCTCCGCCCAGATCGGATAGAGCGTCTTCAGCCAGACCATCAGCTCGTCCTCCTGCACCATGACGCGCGTCAGGTTCTGGTACATGTGGTGGTGGGTGTTCACCATGCCCGGCATGACGACATGGCCGGAGAGGTCGAGCACCGCATCGGCCTCAAACCCTGCGAGTTCGGCCGTCGTGCCGACCTTGTCGATCACATTGTCGCGGACGAACAGCGCGCCGCCCGAGATCTCGCGGCGCGCGTCGTCGAACGTCGCGAGATGATCGATATTCTTGACCAGAAGCGTCGTCACCGGCCGCCCATCAGCGTACATCGCGGTAGAACGGCTCGCCGAGAGCGGCCGGCGCGGCCATCAGGCGGCGCACTTTCTGCCAGGCGAGCACCGGCACGATCATCAGTGCGATGGTGCCGAGATAGGGCAGCATCGACAGGAACGGCGCGGCCACCGGCCAGTTGCGCGCCTGACCGACGAAGCCGATCGACGTGATGAGGCCGAACAGCAGCGCCGTGAGCACGGCGTTGACCGGCCGGTAACCGGCGAAGATGACGAGCGAGACCGCGATCCACCCGCGCCCTGCGACCATGCCGTCCGACCAGGCCGGCACGAAGGCGAGCGTCAGGTAGGCGCCGGCGCCGCCGCACAGCGCCGCGCCCGCGGTGACATAGGCGAAGCGGATCAGGCCGACCGGGATGCCGCCGGCGTCGGCGGCGGCCGGGTTCTCGCCGACGGCGCGCATGTTGAGCCCGTGCCGTGTGTGGAACAGCAGATAGTGCAGGCCGAGCGGCAGGACGATGTAGATGAGGTAGAGCAGCACGTTCTGCGAGAAGAGCGCCGGCCCGAGGATCGGGATGTCGCTCAGCAGCGGCACCTCGACACGCTCAAAGACCGCGGCCGATGGCGTGCCGGAGTAGCTGCGGCCGATGGTGTTGGCGAGCCCGGTGCCGATCAGCGTCAGCGCCAGGCCGCAGAGAACCTGGTTCGCCCGGACGGTCACCGTGGCGAAAGCGAAGACCATGCCGAACAGCGCCCCGACCACGAGCGCCGCGGCAAAGCCGAGCGCCGGCGAAGGAACGGCCGCGACGGTCGCTACGCCGGTGATCGCGCCCATCGCCATCAGCCCTTCGGCGCCGAGATTGACGACGCCGACGCGCTCGGCGAGCACCTCGCCCATGGCCGCGAGCGCCAGCACGCCGCCGGCGAGAAAGGTTGTGGCGAGAATTCCGGTCAAGAGGTCCAATGTCGGTCTCGCTCTATGCTCTCGTCGACGCGGTGCGGAGGATGCGGTAATGCGCGAGCTCGTCGCCGATCGCCGTCAGGAACAGGATCGCCCCGGTCATCGCCAGCACCGCGGAGGTGGTGATGCCCTGTGTCTGCAGGATGATGCCGGAGTTGAGGATGAAGGCCATGAGTATGCCGGTGAAGATGACGCCGACGCAGGAGTTGCGAGCGAGCACCGCGACCATGATACCGAGATAGCCGAAGTTGTTGGAAATCCCGCCCTGCAGGCGGTGCACCGTGCCGGCGAGCTCGAAGGCGCCGGCGACGCCGGCGATCAGGCCCGACAGCAGCATCACGGTGATGATGTGGCGCCCCACCGCGATGCCGGCATAGGCCGCGGCCGAAGGGTTCGAGCCGGACAGCCGCACCTCGTAACCCCAGCGGGAGAAGGCGAGGATCGCGGCGGCGGCCAGCGCTATCAGTATGGCGATCGGCAGGCCCCAGTGAATCAGCCCCCAGAATTCGGGCATCTCGACCGTGATCCGCGGCGTCGAGGAGTTGGACATGCCGACGCGGTCGCGCCACGGGCCGGTCGAGACGTAGTAGACGAGCAGCGCGGCCACGAAGTTGAGCAGCAGCGTCGTGATCAGCTCGTTCACGCCGACGAAGGCGCGCGCCAGTGTGGGGACCAGGATCCAGACGACGCCCCCGAGCGCGCCGGCGGCAATGATCAGCGGCAGGATGAGCCAGGCAGGGCCGGGCACGAACAGTCCGACCGCGGTGGCTGCGAAGGCGCCGACGAGGAATTGTCCTTCGGCGCCGATGTTCCAGGTCCCGATCTGCTGGCCGACCGCCACCGACAGGCCGGTGAGGATCAGCGGGATCACGAGCAGCCCGAAATCCTCCATCCCGAAGGTGGAGCTGAAGGTGGCGCTGACGAGCTGCGCGCCCAGCGCGAGCGGGTCTTCGCCTGCCACCAGCAGCGCGATGGATGCGGCCAGCACCACGATGGCAATGGCCAGCGCGCGCATGGCGAGCGCGATGCCAGGCTGGACGGATGGCAGCCGCTGGAGGCGCAGGCCCTGCAGCATCACGCCGCCTCCTTCCGCACGATGCGGCCGCCCATCAGCAGGCCGATCTGCTCGACGTCGATCTTGTCGTTGTCTAGCGCGCCCATGAGCCGGCCTTCATAGAGCACGGCGATGCGGTCGGAGAGGTTGAGGAGTTCCTCCAGGTCCTCCGAGATAAGCACGATGCCGGCGCCTGCGTCGCGCAGCTCGACGATGTAGCGCAGCATCGTGTTGATGGCGCCGACGTCGAGCCCGCGGCTGGGATAGGCGGCGACCAGCACCTTGTGGGCGATGCGCATCTCGCGGCGCGCCACCAGACGCTGCTGGTTGCCGCCCGACAGGTTGCGGACCGGCATGGCGAAGTCCGGCACGGCGACGTCCGCGGCCTTGGCGATCTCGCGCGCAAGCAGGGTCGCGGCGCCCGAGCGATAGAGCCCGCCGGAGCCGATGGGCGGCTTCTTGTATTCGCGCATCACGGCGTTGATGGCGACGCTCATCGCCGGGGCCAGCCCGCTGCGCAGCCGGTCCTCCGGGATGTGGCCGATGCCGAGCTCGCTGAACGCAGCAGCATCCCCCGCCCCGAGCGGCGCGCCGTCCACGACGATGCGTCCCGAGGCGATGCGCCGGAGTCCGGTGAGCACGTGGCTGAGCTCGCGTTGCCCGTTGCCGGCGACGCCGGCAATGCCGACGATCTCGCCCGCATGGATGTCGAGGGTGATGTCGTGGAGCGCAGTTTTTCCGCCGTCGTCGAGCGCCGAGACGCTTTCCAGCCTCAGGATCGGCTCCGCCGACCGGGGCGCCGCGCCGGGCGGCCGCTGCCGCATGTCGGCGAGCACGATGTCGCGGCCGACCATGAGCCGCGCCAGCATCCGGGGGTTGCATTCGGATGTGTCGTGCGTCGCGATCCTGCGGCCGCCGCGCAGGATGGTGATGCGGTCGGAGATTTCCAGCACCTCGTCCAGCTTGTGGCTGATGAAGATGACCGCGTTGCCGCGCGAGGTGAATTCACGCAGCGCCTTGAAGAGCTCGCGCGCCTCGGCCGGAGTCAGCACTGCCGTCGGTTCGTCGAGGATGAGGATGCGGGCCTGGCGGGCGAGCACGCGCAGGATCTCGACGCGCTGTTGCTCGCCGGTCGAAAGCTCGTTGATGCGCACGTCCGCACGCACATGCAGGTTGAAGCGTTCGGCCAGCGCCTTCGTCCGCGCCTCCAGCTTACGAGCGGAGGCAAGCCGGGGCGTCTCGCTCCAGCCGAGGTGGATGTTCTCGGCCACGGTGAAGGCCTGCACCAGCTTGAAATGCTGGTGCACCATGCCGATGCCGGCCGCGATTGCGTCGAGCGGCGTGGCGAACTCCTTGGCGTAGCCGTCGATGGTGATCTCGCCTGCATCGGGCTGGTAGATGCCGGTGAGAATGTTCATCAGCGTCGACTTGCCGGCGCCATTCTCGCCGAGCAGCGCGTGGATCTCTCCCGGAAGCACGTCGAGATCGACGTCCTGGTTGGCGACGACGCCCGGGAAATATTTGGCGATACCCTTCAGCTGCACCAGCGGCGCCGTTCCCGGCGCCGCGATGTAGCGGTCCTGCGTGGCGTTCATGCCGGTCTGCCGCAATGCGCTGCGTTATGGCAGGTCATCAGGCGCTGAGGCCCGAGACGCCCTCAATCGACCAATCCCAGTAGTAGAGATCGAGGTCGGTCATGGTCTTGCCGGCCTCGACGCGGACCTTGCCGGTCGAGTCCTTGATCTCGCCGGCGAAGGGCGACCAGCCGTTGATGATCTTCTGCCGGACCTCATCGGCCGCCTTGGCGACATCGGCTGGGACCTTCTCGCCCCATGCGTCGCGGTCGATGCCCTTGCCCATCGCAAACAGGTTCTCGCTCGACGTCCACTCGCCGGCCAGGCGCTTCTTCACCTGGTCGACGTAGAAGGCCTTGAAGTCGATGATGATGGAGGAGACGTAGGCGTTCGGACCGTAGCGGCGGATGTCGGTGTTCCACATCGCTGCCCAGACGCCACGCTTCTCGGCGACCTGCAGATAGGCGGCCTCGTCCATGATGCCGAACAGGAAGTCGCAGCCATTGTCGATGAGCGCGGTGCCGGCCTGCGCGGCGGCCTGCGGGTCGAACCAGGAGTTGATGACGACCGCCTGCAGCGTGGCATTCGGATTGACCGAACGCGCGCCCATCAGGAAGGCGTTGGTTCCGCTGAACACCGACGGAACCGGGAAGGAGGCGACATAGCCGAGCTTGCCGGACTTGCTGAGATGGCCGGCGGCAACACCCACCACATAGGTCGGGTACCAATGGTTGAGATAGTACCAGCCGAGATTGTCCATCGTGGTGCGGCCGTCGCACTCCATGAAGCCGACGTCGGGCGCCCGCTTCACAACCTCGTGCAGGAAGTCGCCGGTGCTGGATGTGTCGAAGATGAGATTGGCGCCTTCGCTCACGAATTGGCGGTAGATACGGGTGGCATCCGCCGAGTACGGCACGTTCTCCACCTCGAGCACCTTCTTCAGCTTGGGGAACGCCTTCTGCACGGCCAGCACGCCCTGGTGATGCGCCCAGGTCCAGCCTTCGTCGGTGACCGGGCCTACATGGCCGAAGCCGATTACGGCATCTTCCTCGGCCACGGCAGGCAGCGGCGCCGCGGCGCGCGCGGCGCCGATCAGGCCCGTCCTGGGCAGCAGGAGCGAGGCGGCGGCGGCGGCGCCCATGTTGAGGAATCCACGGCGGGAAAGCTTCTCGATACTGATCATGTTCTATCCTTTGCGCGATACACGGCGGTCAGTTTGGGAGGAGTTCGGTCTTCAGCAGGCCATCGATTTCCGCCGACCATTCGGACATCCATGCCTGCTTGGTTTCGTTGTCGAGCCATGCGGCCTCGAGGCCGGCGAGCGCGATCTTCTTCAGCGCCTCCGGCGAGAGCGCGAAATTGTCCAAAACCAGCGCGTATTCGCGGTCGAGCGTGGTGGCGAACATCGGCGGATCGTCGGAATGGATGGTGACGTTGAGGCCAGCCTCGATCATGCGCCGAATCGCGTGGCGAGGAGCCGCAAGGTCGCGCCAGACCGTGGTTGCCAACGTCGTGCTGGGGCAGCAGGTGAAGACGATGCCGGCTTCCTTGCAGCGCTCGACCAGCGCGGGATCGTCGACCACGTGGTAGCCGTGGTCGATGCGGCGCACGCCGAGCAGGTCGATGCTGTCGGCAACGTTCTCGGCCGGGCCGGATTCGCCCGCATGGGCGGTGACGTTCAGCCCCTCTGAGCGCGCGCGCTCGTACATCTTCGCGCAGGGAGCCGGCGGAAACGGCGCCTCGTTGTAGTCAAGGCCGATGCCGATCACGTCGGGCACGCGCTCGGCGAGCACGATATCCAGGAACTGCTCGCCGCGTTCCGGTCCGAGTTCGCGGCTGTGCGCGGGAATGAGCTTGCAGACGACCCTATATTTTTCCTTGGCGCGCCGCATCCCGTCGAGGACGCCGCCGAGCATGGTGGAGTAGGAAACGCCGTGGGCGAGATGCGCATGCGGGCTGAAGAAGAGCTCGACGTAGCGCGCGCCGGCGATCGCGCAGCGCTCCAGCGCCTCGAAGGTGATCCTCGAGAAGTCCGCGGCGCTTTTGATCGAGGCGCAGACCAGGTCGTAGATTTTCAGGAAATCGGGCAGGTTGTCGTAGCTGTACAGCTCGGCTGTCGGCTTGGGCAGCGCGACCGAATTCAAAGCGGCGAGATCGGCGAAGGTAGAGGCGGAAACGGCGCCCTCGAGATGCAGATGCAACTCGACCTTGGGCAGCTGCTGAACGAAGCTCGCCAAAGACATCAGCCTTCCCCATTGCGAGGCACAATGTCGCCAACGGCGCCATCTGCCTCATTTCCCTTCCGGCTCTTTCAGGCCGTTGCGGGACACCCACTCAACACGAAGTTGTTCGACTATTTCGTCGTTTTCCGTGCCTTCAATTCTCCCTTACGCAACAGATGTCAGGGAAATTTGGCTTGCACAAGCCCCAAAATGATGCCTAATTAGACAGAAAGCAATATTGCCTAAAAATTGTGCAAATGGCTGGGATTGTAGGCAGCGTGTGTGGTGCGATGAAGCAGCGAGGACTGGAGTGAAGGCGGTCTCGACCGAAACCGCCCGGCTGTCCTTCATCGGACGGCTGGTGCCGCCCAGCTTCGCCGAGTTCTGCGACCGGCGGGCGGAGAAGCTCGACCTGAAGATGGCGATCAGGAGCGTCGCCGCCGACCGCTTCACCGTCGAAGTCTCGGGCCAGCCCGACCTCGTCGACGCGTTCGAGATGGCGTGCAGTCTCGGCCCGCTCGATTGCCTCGTGCTCGACTATGAGCGCACCAGACTCCACAGCATTTCCAATGGGGAACAAGAACGATGACCACCGCGGGTGTCTGGCATCCGGTCGCACTGTCGGCCTCGATTGAGCCGGGGAGCTCGGCCGGCACGCATATCGACGGCAAGGAGTTCGTCGTCTGGCGCGACAACAGAGGCGCACCGCATGTGTGGGAAGACCGTTGCCCGCATCGCGGCATGAAGCTCAGCTTCGGCTTCGTGCGTGGCGACCACATCGCTTGCCTCTATCACGGCTGGCAGTACGACACGGCCGGGCAGTGCCGCTACATCCCGGCTCATCCTGAGCTGGACGTGCCGGGGAGCATTAGGGTGCCGGTCTTCCAGACGGTCGAGGTGGCTGGCATGATCTGGGTGGCCACCGAGCCGACTGAGTCCGCGCCCCCTGCCCCGCAGGAGGCCGGCGAGACCGTCCCGGTGCGCAGTGTCTTTTTCGGCGCAGCCATTGACGCGGTGCTGGCTGCGATCGAGACGACACCGTCGCGCCCTTTCAGCGACGAGGCTGCAGCCTCCGTCCTCCGCCAGATCGACGGCCGTCTCTACGCGCTGACCGTTGGCAACGACATGCTGCTCCTCGGCCTGCATAGCCTTTCCAGAGAGCGCACGGCATTGCATGTCGTCATCGCCGGACCTGCCGCACGCTATGCCGGCAAGGGACAGGCGCATTTCCTGGCCTGGACGGCCGAACTGCGCCACCGCATCGAGACGCAGCCCGCAGCAGCGGTGGCCGCGTGATGGCCGGCATCGTCCTCTACAACTACGAGCTCGACGAGAACTGCTACAAGGTGCGGCTCGCGCTCTCGATGCTCGGCCTCAAATGGGAGCCGATCGCGGTCAACGCCTTCCCTGGCAACGAGCAGACGACGCCGCCCTTCCTCGCCATGAACCCCCTCGGCACACTGCCGATTCTGAAGGACGGCGACCTGACCCTGTTCGGCGCCGAAGCGATCCTTGCGCATCTTGCCCGCGCCAATGACGCCGCTGGCAGATGGCTGCCGGCGGAGGGCGCCGACTTCGCCGGCGTCATGCAGTGGCTCGTCTTTTCGGCCGGCGCGCTGGCGGTCGCGGGCGAGGCGCGCCGCAACTCCCTGTTCGACACGCCGGGCGACGGCGAGGCGCTGCAGGCATCGGCGGGCAAGCTGTTGCGCATCATGGACGACCACATGATCGCGCGCGGCTACGAGGGCCTCGACTGGTTCGCGGCCGGCCATCCCACGATCGCCGACATCGCGCTTTTTCCGGCCTTCGCGCTCAGCCGCGATTTCGGGATAGACCACGATGAATATGCCGGGCTGCGGCGCTGGGGACGGCGCGTCCGTTCGCTCCCCGGTTTCGTGACCATGCCGGGCATCCCGGACTATTATTGAAGCGCAGGCGCCAAGGCAGAAGGCAGAAAAGTCATGAACACTCTCAGCCGCTTCTCGGTACAGCCGCTCTCTACCATGACGCGGAGGTTGGCCGACGTCGCCTTCGGCAGGCAGGAGCCCGACCTGGTCATTGCCGGGGCGCGCGTGCTGTCGACCTATTCCGAACGCATCCTGGCAGACCGGGAAGTCTGGATCTCGGGCGGGCGCATCGCCGCGGTGAAGCCCGCCGGCACCTACAAGGGGACCGCCGCCAGGGTCTACCAGGCCAAGGGCGGCATCGTCGCGCCGGGACTGGTCGATCCGCACATCCACATCGAATCGTCGATGGTGACGGCCTGCGCCTATGCCGAGGCCGCGCTGCTCAACGGCACCACGACCATCTTCTGCGACAGCCACGAGATCGGCAACGTGATGGACGTGGCCGGCGTCGAAGCGATGCTGGAGGATGCCCGCCAGGCGCCGCTGTCGATCTTCCTGACGGTGCCCAGCACAGTGCCCGCCACCTCACCGCAACTCGAAACGGCCGGCGGCGACCTGACGGCGGAAAAGATCGGCGCGCTGTTCGACAAATGGCCGGAAGCGGTGGCGCTCGGCGAAAAGATGGACTTCGTGCAGGTGGCGATGGGCGACGAGCGCAGCCATGCGATCCTCGCCGCGGCGCTCCAGCGCGGCCGCCCCGTCTCAGGGCACGTCTACGGCCGCGAATTCGTGGCGGCCTATGCCGCTTCCGGCGTGACCGACACGCACGAGGCGATCGACCGCGAGATCGCCGACGACATGCTGGAAGCCGGCATTTGGCTCTTCCTGCGCGGCGGCCCGCCGACGACGCCGTGGCACTCGCTGCCGCAGGCGATCAAGACGATCACCGAGCTCGGCGCCTCGCACAAGCGCGTCGCCGTGTGCACCGACGACCGGGATGCCGACGATTTGCT
Source organism: Mesorhizobium sp. M2A.F.Ca.ET.039.01.1.1 (assembly GCF_003998035.1). NCBI lineage: Bacteria > Pseudomonadati > Pseudomonadota > Alphaproteobacteria > Hyphomicrobiales > Phyllobacteriaceae > Mesorhizobium > Mesorhizobium sp. M2A.F.Ca.ET.039.01.1.1. The sequence goes on from NZ_RZRY01000010.1 coordinate 25,133, forward strand.
GCTCTTCGGCCTCGATTGGGTCACGCGCGAGGCGATGAGAGCCGGCATGAAACCGGAACAGGCCTGGGCGATGGGCTCGCTGCACGGTGCCACGCGCTTCGGCATGGAAGGCGAGATCGGGGGCCTGGGCGGTGGGCGGCGGGCCGACCTCATGCTGCTCGACGATTCCTACAAGCCGGTGAACACCTGGTACGGCGGCGAACTGGTCGTCGAAGACCGCAGGATCACGCCGGTCCTCGACCAAGCGCTGTCGCAGCGTTACCGCTATCCCGAGGCGGCCTACCACACGGTGAAGCTGCCGAAGGCGATCAAGCTCACCCCGGACCTTCCGACCGAAAAGGTCGTGGCGCACACCATCCGGACCGAGCTGCCGGGCATCACGCTCGGCCACGAGCGGATCACGCTCGAGCCGGCGAACGACTGGCAGACGCATTTCGACCGGCACGGGCTCTGCTTCGTGACCGTGGTGGAACGGCATGGCAAGTCCGCCGGCAATGTCGCGCACGGGCTGCTCAGCAACTTCGCGCTGAAGCGCGGCGCGGTCGCATCCTCGGTCGGGCATGACAGCCACAACATTATCGTCGCGGGGGTCAACGAGGCCGACATGCAGGTCGCGCTGCGCGCGCTCGAGGAGAAGCAGGGCGGCGTCTGCGTGGTCCATGACGGCAAGGTGACCGCGATGGTCGACCTGCCGATCGCCGGGCTTCTGTCGGACAAGCGCGTCACCGAGGTTGCGGAGGAGATGAAGGTGCTGAAGCGCGAATGGGAAGCGGCCGGCTGCTCCATCCCCTATATGGGCTTCAACCTCATCCCGCTCTCCGTGATCCCGGAGATACGCATCACCGACAAGGGCCTCGTGCTGGTGCCGGAGATGGAAATCGTGCCGGCCTTCGAGGCGGCCTGAGTGGATCCCTATCGCCTCGGCCTCGTCTCGCCGCGTATCCACTATTTCCAGCTGGTGGCGCGGCTGGGCTCGGTGCGGCAGACCGCGCAGGTGCTCAACGTCGCGCCGTCCTCCATCAGCCGCCTCATCAAGGCGCTGGAGGACGAGATCGGCACGCCGTTGTTCGAGCGGGTGCGGCAACGCCTGAAGCTGACCAGCGCGGGTGAGCTGCTGCTCTACCACGCCAAGGTGAGCACCTCCGAGCTTGGCCGCGCCTGGTCGGAGATCAACGACCTGCGCGGCCTCAACCGCGGCGGCGTCTCCGTGACCGTGGTCGAGAGCGTCGCGCGTGGCCTGATGCCGGCCGCGCTGAAGGAGTTCTGGGAGCGTCACCCGCTGATCACGGTCGACGTGCGGGTCGCGGGTTCGCAGCAGGCGTGCGATGCCGTGGCGGAGGGCGACTGCCAGCTTGCGCTCGCCTTCGACGTGCAGGTGCCGCGCAGCGTGCGCAAGATCGCGGCAGCCACGCTGCCGCTCGGCGTGGTCGCGCATCCGGACAGCCGCTTCGCCGGCCGCAAAGAGCTGAAGCTGTTCGACCTTTCCGGCGAGCGCGTGATCCTGTCAGACGGCAGCCTGGCGCTGGGGCTTTCGGTGGAGGAGGCTATCAGCCGCTCGATCATCGATCTGACACGGCGCTCCCGAACCAATTCGATCGGACTGATGATCGAGCTGGCCAAGCTCAATCTCGGCACAGTGCTGCAGACGCGCATCGGCGTCGAGGCGGAGGTCGCCGACGGCACACTGATCTTCGTCCCGCTGCATGATGCCAAGATACCGCCGCGCCGGCTGATGCTGCTGACCCGGCCGGAGCGCGAGATGTCGGACGCGGCCTCCGCCTTTGCCACGCAACTGGCGCGGACGGTAGAGCGGCTCGGAAACGGTCGATGACGACCGCGGCCAGTTGTTGCGTTTTGCGCATCGTATTGCGGCTTGCTTTTGCACTATTCGGAACATCTCCTTTTCTGCGAACCTGCGCCGGCAGGAGAGAATTCGCATGAAGAAAAGCGCGGTGTACGCCGTCATTCGCGGTCTGAAAAGAGCAGGAGTGTCGATCGTCTGCTACCTGCCGGATTCGCTGTTCAAGGAACTTTACCCGGCGCTCGACGCCGATCCCGACATCAGGACGATCCGCGTCACCAATGAGGGCGAGGGCGCGGCCATCTGCGGCGGCGTGTTCCTGTCGGGCAAGCGGGCCGCGCTGGTGATGGAGAACTCGGGACTCAGGGCCTCGGTCGAGCCGCTGGCGCGCATGGGCCTGGGCGCCGGCATCCCCGTCGTGATGCTAATGAGCTACCGCGGCGAGCTCGGCGAGAACAACTGGTGGGCCATCCCCCACGGCATCACCATGGAGCCGGTGCTGGACGCGTTGCGCATCCCCTACCGCGTCGTGCGCGAGGAGGAAAAGATCGAACGGGCGATCGCCGACGCCTACTCCTGGTCCTACGCGTCCTATTACCATTCGGCGGTCGCGCTCGGCGGCGAGGTGGTGCGATGAAACGCTTCGACTGCATGAAGGCGCTCGCTGCCCGGCTGAAGGACGAGCTGGTGATCCTGTCGCTCGGCGGCAGTGTCGACGAATGGTACAACGCCGCGCCGCACATGCGCGAGGCGAGCCTCTTCCAGCAGCAGCTCGGCTGCGTGACGCCCCAGGCCTTCGGGCTGGCGGCCGGCCTGCCGCACCGCCGCATCGTCTCGCTCGACACCGACGGCGGCCTGCTCTTCAATCTCGGCATCCTCGCCACGCTCGGCAATGAGCAGCCGAAGAACCTGCTGGTCGTCGTCTGGGACAACGAGCAGTATTTGTCGATCGGCGGCCCGCCGACCCACACCGCCTTCGGCCGGGTGGACCTCGCCGCGATCGCCCGCGGCGCCGGGGTCGACGACGCCTATCTGGTGCGCACGCTCGACGAGTTCGACGCCCACTGCAAGGCGGGGTTGGCCGCCGGGAAGCCGTACATCATCGTCGCAAAGGTGTCGGGTACGGTGCAGCCCGACATCAAGCGCAAGCACAGCGACGGCCGCGAGGACAAATACATCTTCGTGCGCCATGTCGAGGCGACCGAAGGCATGACCATCATGGGTCCGAGCGAGCACAACTGAAGTCGGCCCATGATCGCCTCCGCCCCAGCCATTCCCCCCAGGCCGCTCAAACCTTCCTACGACGTCATCGTGGTCGGCGCGGGCTCCGGCGGCGCAGCGGTGACGCGGCGGCTGGTGGACGCAGGCGCCGAGGTGCTGCTGATCGAGTCAGGGCCGGCCGGCATCGGCATCGCCGAGATCGACGATCCGGCGCAATGGGTGCCGCTTGGGCGCGGCGCCTATGACTGGGGCTACGACTACGCACCCACGCCCCACGTCAACGGCCGCACCATCGGCATCCCGCGCGGCAAGGTGCTGGGCGGCTCCAGCGCCATCAATGCGATGATGTGGTATCGCGGCCATCCGCGCGACTACGATGCCTGGGAAGACGCCGGCGCGAAGGGCTGGAGCTTCGCCGACTGCCTGCCATACTTCCGCCGCTGCGAAGACTGGCGGGACGGCGCCAGCGAATGGCGCGGCGCGGGCGGACCGCTGCGCATCGAGCGCGCGGCCGAAATGCACCCCGTGGCGCAGGCGCTCATCGACGGCGCGGCGGAGCTGGGCATCCCGGTCATCGACGATCCCAACGGTCCCGACAACGAAGGCGCCGCCCCCGCCAACTTCAACATCGCCGGCGGCCGGCGCTGGAGCGCCGTGCAGGGCTACCTGCTGCCGATCCTCGACCATCCGCGCCTCACCGTCCTGACCGAATCGCTTGCCGTCGGGCTGACGGTGGAGAACGGCCGGTGCGCCGGCGTGCGCCATCTCGTCGGCGGAGCGGAGCGGGAGAACCGCGCGCGAGAACAGGTCGTGCTGGCGCTGGGTGCCATCGACACGCCGCGCCTGCTGATGCTCGCTGGCATCGGCGACCCGGCCGAGCTCGGCAGGATCGGCATCCCGACCGTTCACGCGCTTTCCGGCGTCGGCCGCAACCTCCAGGATCATCCGCTGGCGCAGGCCTGCGTCTTCCGGGCGAAACGGCCGCTCGGGCCCGTGACCGGCAATAGCGGCGGCTCGATGGTGAACTGGAAATCGCGATCGGACCTGCCACAGGCCGACCTTCATGCCTTCCCGGTGCAGGGCAACAGCGCCGAGCCGGCGATCCGCGCCCGCTACGAGATTTCGGGCGACGTCTTCTCCTTCGGCGCGGGCGTGATGCGCTCGAAGAGCGTCGGCCATCTGCGCCTGCTGGAAGCCCGGCCAGGCGGCGCACTGGAGATCCAGCCCAACTTCCTCGCCGAGCCCGAGGATCTGGAGGCGATGGTCACGGCGGTCGAGGCCGTTATCGAGATGGCAGCCGCGCGCGCCAACGCGCATGTCTTCGCCGGCTTCGCCGCGCCCGACCGGCGGCTGTCGCGGAAGGAGACGGTTGCCTTCGTCCGCGACGCCTGCTCGACCTTCTTCCACACCTGCGGCACATGCCGCATGGGCGAGGACGAGGAGGCCGTGGTCGACAGCCGCCTCGCGGTGCGCGGCATGGGCGGACTCACCGTCGCCGATGCGTCGGTGATCCCGATCATACCGAGCTGCAACACCCATGCGCCGGCAACGATGATTGGGGAACGCGCGGCCGACTTCATCCTGCAGGCGGCCTGAAACTTGCCTGGCTGTGAGGACGAGGCACGAACGGATACGGGGAACGTAGTGAGTGAAAGCATGATCCTGGCAGGCGACCATCTGCTCACCATGGACGCAACCAACAGCGTCATCGCCGACGGCGCCGTGCTGATCGAGGACGGTCGCATCGCCGCGGTCGGCAAGCTGCGGGAGATCTCGGCCGACAACCCGTCGACGCCGGTGAAAAAAATCGCCGACAGCGTGCTGATGCCGGGCATCGTCAACGCGCATGCGCATTCCGGCTTCCTGCGCGGCACGGCCGAGCATCTGCCGGTCTGGGACTGGCTGACGCTGCACATCAACCCGATGCACAGGGTGCTGCAGCCGCACGAGGCGGAAGCCGCCTCGTGGCTGTGCTACGCCGAATCCGTGCTCGGCGGCACGACCGCGGTCGTCGATATGTGGCGCTTCATGGAGGGCAGCGCCAAGGCGGCGGAAGCGATCGGCAACCGGCTCGTCGCCGTGCCCTATGTCGGCGAGCATCCGGACTACAACTATTTCGACACGCTCGACATGAACGAGGCGATGATCGAGACGTGGCATGGCAAGGCCGGCGGCCGCGTCAACGTATGGGTCGGTCTCGAGCATCTCTTCTATGCCGACGAGGCTGGGCAGCGCCGCGCCGTGGAGCTGGCGAAGAAGCACGGCACCGGCTTCCACACCCATTGCAGCGAAGCCCGGATCGAGCTCGCCGAATTCGAGAGACGCTACGGCAAGCGGCCGATGTACGTGCTAGACGATCTCGGCTTCTTCGAAACGCCGCTCGCCATGATCGCGCATGGCGTATGGCTCGATTCCGCCGAGATCGAATTCATCGCGAAGCGCCGCGTGTCGGTCGCGCACAACCCCGTCTCCAACATGAAGCTCGCCAGCGGCATCGCGCTGGTCGGCGAGATGCTGGCCGCCGGCGTCGCGGTCGGCATCGGCACGGACGGCGAGAAGGAGAACAACAATTTCGACATGTTCGAGGAGATGAAGGTCGCCTCCCTGCTCGGCAAGCTCAAGGACCTCGACGCCGCCGCCATGGACAGCTGGCAGGTGCTGCGCATGGCGACGATCACCGGGGCAAAGGCGATCGGGCTCGACGCCGAGATCGGCTCGATCGAGCCCGGCAAACGCGCCGACATCATCGCGGTCCGCGCCGACACGCCGCGCATGACGCCCCTCTACGGCGAAGGCCCCTACTTCAACCTGCAGCACAATCTGGTCCATGCCGTGCGCGGCAGCGACGTGGCTATGACGATGATCGACGGCCAGATCGTCGTCGAGGATGGCGAGCTCAAGACCGCCGATCTGGGTGAAATCATCGCGGAAGTCCGTAAGGTGGCGCCCGGCCTCTTTGCCCGGCGAGCGGCCTTCCTCGCCGAGAATGCCGGCGGCATCCGGCAATGGACCGACTGAACGGAGCGGAGCCATGAAGACGACCGACAGGGCGGCGCTCGACGAATGGTACGCGGTGGCGACCGCCGCGGAACTCGGACAAGCTCCGGTCGTGACACGCCTGCTCGGCCAGGACATCGAGCTCTGCCGCGACGAGGCCGGAGTGCCGGTCATCCGTGAAATCTTGAACGACGGCGGAAGAAGCCGCGCCCTGCCCGCGCAGGAGCGCTACGGCTGCATTTGGACGACGCTCGGCCGGCCCAACAAGGACATCTTCGACATCGCCGAAAGCCATGAGGCGGACCGCCGCTTCGTGCCCTGCGGCTGGGTCAGGATGCGCGCCTCCGGCCTGCGCGTCGTGGAAAATTTCCTCGACATGGCGCATTTCCCCTTCGTGCACACCGACATACTCGGCTCGGAGCCGCACACCGAGGTGCCGCGCTATCTGAGCGAGATCCGCCGCGACGTGGACGAGGTCTGGGCCACCAACTGCACCTTCTTCCAGCCGCGCATCGCGGCGACGGAAAGCTCCGGCGATTTCGTGCGGCTCACCTACCGCGTGCCAAGCCCCTTCGTGGTGATGCTCTACCGCGTCTGCCCCAGCGCGCCGGACCGCCTCGATGCCATCGCCCTCTTCATCCAGCCGATCGAGGAGGATCTCTGCCGCGCGCAGCCTGTCATGTACCTCGTCGACGCGACCTCGACCGACACGGCGCTGCTCAATTTCGAGCAGGTGATCTTCCTGCAGGACCGGATCATCGTCGAGAACCAGCGTCCCCTCCTGCTGCCGCTCGAACCGCGCCTGGAGATCCCGACGCGGGCGGACGGCTCTTCGGTCGCCTATCGTCGCTGGCTCAAGGAGAAGGGCCTGCGGTTCGGAACGACGGGAGCGCACTGACCGTGCAGGTGCTTCGCCCGGCATCGATCGCTGACGCGCTGGCCATGCTTGCCGGCGGCGATGCGAGACTGGTCGCCGGCGGAACCGCGCTCCAGCTGGAGTGGGCGAAAGGCCTGCCGAAGCCGCGCAGCCTTGTCGACATCGGCCAGATCGGCGGATTGAAGGGGATTACCCTTGCCGGCAACGGGCTCCGGATCGGCGCACTCACGACGCTGGGCGCTTTGGAGCGTGACGCGACCGTGCGCGAAGAGCTGCCATTGCTCGCCGCGGCACTCCGCGCGACCGCAGGCCCGGCGGTCCGCAATCTGGCGACGGCCGGCGGCAACGTTGCCGGCCGAACCGGCTGCCTGCTCCCTGCCCTGCTCGCGCTCGACGCCCGTGTCGAAAGCTCCTCCGTGGTGGGACGCCGGACCTTGCCGCTTTCCGAATGGCTGCGTCAGGAGCCCGGTGGCGAGATCATCGAAGCGATCACGGTCCCGGTTCCCGATGCACATGTCCGCTGGACGCATCGCAAAATCGGTCTACGCGCCGCCTTCACGCCGAGCGTGATCGGCGCCGCCGGCATGATCGAGATCGTCGACGGCCGTGTCGCAGCCGCACGCCTGGCCGTCGGCGGAGGCATGGTGACGCCGGCCCGGCTCGGCGGAGCCGAGGCCCTGCTCGTCGGCCAGCCGTTTCCCGGCGTCGACTGGAACGCATTGCGGGCGGCGATCGAGGGCGAGATCGTCGCGCCGGACGATGCCTTCCGTTCCGCCCGCTATCGCCGCAAGGTTGCTGCCAACGCACTCGTGCATGGGCTGGGTGGCGGCAAGACTGACGCGCAACCCTCCAGGCCCTCCACTCCGGCTGCCCGCCCCGCCACGCCGCCGGCCGGCGAAATCCGGCTGACGCGCTCCACCGCCGGAGAACGCTGGCACATACGCCCAGACGGGCCGGCTAAGATCGAGGGCAAGCTGAGATACCTGACCGACCATCGCCAGCCGGGCATGCTGGTGGGTCGGATCTTGCGCGCCGCCATTCCCCACGCGAGGATTCTCGCCATTGACACAAGCGCGGCTGATGCCTTGCCCGGCGTCGCGGCAGTCGTCACGTATCGTGACATCGCCGGAAGCAACGCCTTCGGCATTGTCGTGCAAGACCAGCCGGCGCTCTGCTTCGACAAGGTCCGCTATGTCGGGGATGCCGTCGCGGCGGTGGCGGCAGTCGATGCCGAGACCGCCGAGCGCGCGCTCGGCCTCATCCAGGTGCGCTATGCGCCGCTGCCCGTCGTCTCCGATCCGGAGCAGGCGCTTTCACC
>NZ_RZRY01001100.1:0-1526 GCF_003998035.1 Mesorhizobium sp. M2A.F.Ca.ET.039.01.1.1
CATCGTCATCGACTATATCCAGCTGATGCAGGGATCCTCCGCCCGCGCGTCGCAGAACCGCGTGCAGGAAATCACCGAGATCACCACGGGCTTGAAGGCCTTGGCCAAGGAGCTCGGCGTACCGATCATCGCGCTGTCGCAGCTGTCGCGTCAGGTCGAAAGCCGCGACGACAAGCGCCCGCAACTCTCGGACCTGCGCGAATCCGGCTCGATCGAGCAGGACGCCGACGTGGTGCTGTTCGTCTATCGCGAGGAGTACTACCTCAAGAACCGCGAGCCGAAGCTCGGCACCGAGGAATACGTCAAGTGGGAAAACGAGGTGAACGAGGCGCGCGGCAAGGCCGAGTGCATCGTGGCCAAGCAGCGCCACGGACCGACCGGCACCGTCAGCCTCGCCTTCCATGGCGAATTCACGCGGTTCTCCGATCTGGCCGAGGAGCATCATCTGCCGGAGAGGTTCGAGTAGCGTTTTGGGAAACGTCTCACTCCGTCGCCCCCCTCTCTGTCCTGCCGGACATCTCCCCCTCAAGGGGGGAGATTGGATGTCGCGTCGGCTTTCGCCAATCGCCAACGTTGCAGGATGGGCATCATTGGCGGAACTGCTGATCTACCCCCTAGAGAGGGAGATGTCCGGCAGGACAGAGGGGGGCGCTGTCCCGTCAGCCCATCCAATATCGGGCCGCGTCTGATGGCCAAATCGCGCGTTCAGTTCATCTGCCAGAATTGCGGCTCGGTGCATCAGCGCTGGGCGGGCAAATGCGACGCCTGCGGCGAGTGGAACACGCTGGTCGAGGAAGGCACCGCCGGCGGCATCGGATCGGGGCCGGCCAACACGCGCAACGCGCGAAAAGGCCGCGCCGTGGTGCTGACCAGCCTCGCCGGCGACATCGAGGATGCGCCGCGCATCGTTTCGGGCATCAGCGAGCTAGACCGCGCCACCGGCGGCGGTTTTGTCCGCGGCTCGGCGCTGCTGGTCGGCGGCGACCCGGGCATCGGCAAGTCGACGCTTTTGACGCAAGCGGCGGCGGCGCTCGCCTCGAAGGGCCACCGCATCGTCTATGTTTCGGGCGAGGAAGCCGTCGCGCAGATCAGGCTGCGCGCCCAGCGGCTCGGCGTCGCCTCGACGCCGGTCGAGCTCGCAGCCGAAACCAATGTCGAGGACATTCTGGCGACCATCGCCGACGGCAAGCGGCCGGACCTCGTCATCCTCGATTCCATCCAGACGCTGTGGACCGACCTTGCCGATTCGGCGCCGGGCACCGTGACCCAGGTGCGCGCCGCCGCTCAAGCCATGATCCGCTATGCGAAATCCACGGGTGCTGCGATCGTGCTCGTCGGCCATGTCACCAAGGAGGGCCAGATCGCCGGCCCGCGCGTCGTCGAGCACATGGTCGACGGCGTGCTTTACTTCGAAGGCGAAGGCAACCATCACTTCCGCATCCTGCGCACGGTGAAGAACCGCTTTGGGCCAACCGACGAGATCGGCGTCTTCGAAATGTCGGATAAGGGCCTGCGCGAGGTTTCCA
>NZ_RZRY01001101.1:0-1526 GCF_003998035.1 Mesorhizobium sp. M2A.F.Ca.ET.039.01.1.1
GCCTTCCTCGGTCGCGCCGGCGAGGCGGTGCTCATGGTGAGCGATGCCGGTCCGGGAATCCCACCTGAAGAGCGGGAGCATGTCTTCGAGCGCTTCTACCGCCTCGCCATCCAAGGCGGCGAGCCTCACAGTGACGCTGCCGCCTGGCCTGGAATAGCGCAGAGCATTGTCGACCAGGTTGACGATCATCTCGCGCAGCATCGTGCCGTCGCCGATCACCGGCACCGGTCCGTTCTCATCGAGGCCGAGGTCGATATCGCGCTTGATCGCCGCCGGCGCCTGCGCTTCCAGCACCTGGCGGGCGGCTTCGGTGAGGTCGATACGGTCGGCGCGCGGCCGCCGGCTGCCGGGTTCCGCTCTCGACAGCGTAAGCAGCTGTTCGGCCAACCGCGCCAATTTGCCGGAACTCGTCTGCAGCGCCACCAGCGCCTCCTGGCGCCGGTCGGCCTTGGTCTCCCGCAACGCATAGCTTGCCTGTGTCGACAAGAGCGCCAGCGGCGTGCGCAGCTGGTGCGCGGCATTGGCGATGAAGCGCCGCTGCGCCGCCATCTGCGCCCGCACGCGCTGCATATAGGCGTTGAGCGCTTCGATCAGCGGCCGGATCTCGCTCTGCGCGCCCGGAACCTCGACCGGCTCGAGATCGCTGCGGCTGCGCGAACGCACGGCGTCGCGCAGCCGGATCAGCGGCGCCAGCCCGCGGCGCAGGCCGAGCAGCACGAACACGCCGGCAATAGCCACCAAGGCAAGCTGCTGGGCGAAGGCGCTGAGCCACAGCCGCTTCACCATCGCGTCATGGCCGGCGAGCGTGACGCCGACCGTGACCTTGATGGGCGAATCCGCGCCGGCGCCGATCACCGCATGGCTGAGCGTTGCCAGGCGCAGCGGATGATCGCGATAGGAGGCTTCGATGCTGTTCCGCTCCGACGCCACGGGCAGGTCGGGGTAGCCGGTCAGCAACCGTCCGCCGGCGGTCTCGACGCGATAATAGACGCTGTCGCGGTCGCCTGTGTCGAACATCTCGATCGCCGCCGGCGGCACGATGGCGTCGAGCACGCCGTCGGCCATCGCCACCTGCTCTGCGATGGCGCGCGCCGAGCCTACCAGCATGCGGTCGGTGACGAGGTCCGCCGTCGCCAGGGCGTTGCGCTGGCTGGTCCACAGATTGATGGCGGCCAAACCGGCCAGCGGCAGCACCACCCAAGCCAGCAATTGGATCCGAAGGCTGCCGATCCGAAGACTGCCGATTCTCATGGCGCCGGATCGTCGTGACGCAAGAGGTAGCCGAGGCCGCGCAAGGTGGCGATCTGGACGCGCGATCCCTCGAGCTTCTTGCGCAGCCGGTGCACGTAGATCTCGATGGCGCTTGGGTCGGCGTCGGTGTCGAAGTCGTAGATCGCCGCCGAGAGCGCCGCCTTGCTCACCGTGCGTCCGGCCTTGACGACCAACTGTTCCAGCACCGCGTGCTCGCGCGGCGTCAGCGACAGCGTCGCGCCGGCAAGCGAGAACAGGCGGGGGTTGGGGGCGAA
>NZ_RZRY01001102.1:0-1521 GCF_003998035.1 Mesorhizobium sp. M2A.F.Ca.ET.039.01.1.1
GGGTGACCAGCGGATAGCGGATCGCCTCGTCCATCGTCTCGGCGAGACCGCCGAACTTGCCGATGTCGAGGAACACCCAGCGCACATTGTCATTGTCGGCCTTCTTGGAGATCAGCACGACTTCCGACTTGATGACGCCGGCATTGCCGACCATGCCGCGGCCCGGCTCGATGATCGTCTCGGGCAGCGCATTGCCGAAATGCTTGCGCAGCGCCGAGAAGATCGCCTGGCCGTAGGCCTGGGCCACTGGTACGTCCTTCAAGTAACGGGTCGGGAAGCCGCCGCCCATATTGACCATCTTGAGCACGATGCCTTCCTCGGCGAGCGTCGCGAACACCTTCTTGGCGTCGCCCAGCGCGCGGTCCCAGGCCGACAGGTCGGTCTGCTGCGAGCCGACATGGAACGACACGCCATAGGCGTCGAGGCCGAGGCCCTTGGCATGGCGCAGCACGTCGACGGCCATCGCGGGCACGCAGCCGAACTTGCGCGACAGCGGCCACTCGGCGCCCTCGCCGTCGGTCAGCACGCGACAGAACACGCGCGAGCCGGGGGCGACGCGGGCGATCTTCTCCACCTCCTCCACGCAGTCCACGGCGTAGAGGCGAATGCCGAGCTGGTAGGCGCGTGCGATGTCACGCTCCTTCTTGATGGTGTTGCCGAAGGAAATGCGATCGGCCGGCGCGCCGGCATCCATCGCCATCTCGACCTCGGCAACCGATGCGGTGTCGAAGGACGAGCCCATCGCAGCAAGGAGGCGCAGTATCTCCGGCGCCGGGTTTGCTTTCACCGCATAATAGATCTTGGAATCGGGCAGCGCCTTCTCGAAGGCGCGGAAATTGTCGCGCACGACATCGAGGTCGACGACGAGGCAGGGACCGTTCGGACGTCGGGTGGCGAGGAAGTCAAGGATGCGCTGGGTGGCCATCGGGGTCTCTCCATAACGCCTTTCGGCGCGCACAAAGGCTGCGGAACGCGGGCGCTCAGCCTCGCGAACTCGCGGTCAAACAAAGGCGGGACGTCAAATCCATGGAACCAGCCGGTGGAGACCCCGGAACCATGAAATGCCGTCTCGCGGCGATGAACCTTGGCCTTGCCCGGCCTCGGTTCGCTTTGTCTGCCTTGGCTTGGATGGGAGAGCCCCGTCCGCACTGCCGGCAATGAAGGTGTGCCTCTTTAGTAACCCCGGTCTTTGGACAACCGGAAGAGAACCAGAAAGGCCCGCACCGTCGTTGCTTCAAGGTGTCCTCGGTCTTGTGGTTGGCCACTGACCGACTGGAGGGGTTGGCTCCAGTTACCTTACCGATTGCCCTCACCATTCGAGGATCGGCGGACACCCACAGGCACGTGCGACTTTGGGCAAGCGCGATATAGGAGCGAAGGGTTTCACAATCAACAAAAATCGTAAGCCCAGGTTGTAAAATTTCTGGCATCGAACAATGTTGGTCCGACTGTATCCGGAAATCGAACGATGCCAGGAACTCAAGGACCGCTGAACGCCTTCCTCAATCTGCGCCAAATGCC
>NZ_RZRY01001103.1:0-1521 GCF_003998035.1 Mesorhizobium sp. M2A.F.Ca.ET.039.01.1.1
CCGGACATATTCTGATAGGCTCGCAAATCATGGAAAATCCCCCCGCCCAACCCGCCAAAAACGGTCTCCCGGCCGACGACGCGCTCGACGGCGACCCTCTCGAGGGGGAGATGCCCGATATCGTCGACCTCGTCATGGAGATGGGCCAGCCCACACCCCGCGTCCCGGTGCATGTCGAGGATCTGGTCAAAACCGCCCGGGATTATGCCGACAACGCCAGCTCGGAGAGCACCCGCGACGCCTACGCGAAGGATTGGAAGCATTTTTCGTCCTGGTGCCGGCGCAACGGCTTCGATCCCCTGCCCCCGGATTCCAAGGTGATCGGGCTCTATATCAGCGCCTGCGCCGCCGGCGGCGCCAAGCTCGGTGCCCCGGCTCTGTCCGTTTCGACCATCGAGCGTCGACTCTCCGGCCTTTCCTGGAATTTTACGCAGCGCGGGCTTGCCATGGACCGGGCCGATCGCCACATCGCCACCGTGCTCGCCGGCATTCGCCGCAAGCACACCAGGCCACCGCGCGTGAAGGAAGCCGTCCTCGGCGACGACCTCATCGCGATGCTCGCCACGCTCGGTCACGATCTCAGGGGTCTCCGCGACCGCGCCATGCTCCTCCTCGGCTTCGCCGGCGGCCTGCGCCGCTCCGAGATCGTTGGGCTCGACGTCACGCGCGATGATAACAGCGACGGCGCTGGCTGGATCGAGATCCTTCCGGGCAAGGGCGTGCTGGTGACACTGCGCGGCAAGGGCGATCGCTGGCGCGAAGTCGAGGTCGGCCGCGGCTCCAGCGACCACACCTGCCCCGTGGTCGCGCTCGAGACCTGGATCAAGTTCGGCCGCATCGCGCGGGGGCCTCTCTTCCGCCGCATCTTCAAGGACAACAAGACCGTTGACGTCGAGCGGCTCAACGACAAGCACGTCGCCCGCCTGGTCAAGCAGACGGTGCTTGCCGCCGGTATCCGCTCCGATCTGCCGGACGCCGATCGCGGCCTGCTGTTCGCCGGGCATTCGCTGCGGTCCGGGCTCGCCTCGTCGGCCGAGATCGAGGAGCGATATGTGCAGAAGCAGCTCGGCCATGCGTCGGCGGAAATGACCCGCAAATATCAGCGCCGGCGTGATCGGTTCCGGACGAACCTCACCAAGGCGAGCGGGCTGTAAGACAAAAGTCCGCCTCCCCTGCCCTACTAGATCAAGATTTGCCGCCGCGTTGTCGTCGCTCGGCGTCTCTTCGCCTTCTCCAGTCGTCCCAATCGACGGGCTCCGAGCTGACGACGCTGAGGTCCGCCGGCGTGAAACGCTCGGTAAAAACAATGAGGTTTTGGCACGGCCAGCGCGCGCTCGGCGCCAGGATGCCGTCGAACCCCAAGAAAGCGGCCGCATCCCCGATTTCCTGTGTGCGCTCGTAAGACAGCGATCCGTATGTCTCAGGCGTGACGCCAAGCGCCTTCAATTCGGCCAAGTTAGCGATCCGGAGCGTCCTTTGAGTGCGGACCGATATCCTGTGGAGGACCGACCGGATCTTTGA
>NZ_RZRY01001104.1:0-1518 GCF_003998035.1 Mesorhizobium sp. M2A.F.Ca.ET.039.01.1.1
TTCAGCGCCTCGTGCAGGTTGACGGCGGCCGGATAGACCGACCATTCGATCTGGTAGGGAACCTCGTTAAGCAGGCCGGCGGCTTCCAGCTTGGCGCGCGTCGCCCCGGTCTGATCGCCCACGCGCAGCACCACCTTGCTCAGGTCCTCGGCGGCGACGGAAGCCGATCCTCCGGCGAACGTCAGAATGGCAAAGCTGCCGAGCGCTAAGTTGAACAGGCGGCGGGAGGTTCTGATCATGGCGATGTTCGCTTTCGGATGGCGGTTGGACTAAGGAGAGGGAGGGCTACTCGGGTCGTGACATTATTGCCTGCCGGGCATAGCGGTTTCACCGGGTCTGCCGAGATTGTCGCCGAAAGTCGACGAGCCATATTCGCTGCGGTGGTGCACACTTCTGCTCATGCCGACGACGGGGAGCCAACAAGCCGAGCTTCAACGGTCGCTTCTTACCCATTACTGTCTCCTTATCCACCACTTGCTGGCCGGATCCGGTTCAACGAGCCAAGATTAATTACACTAAGACTGTAGACTAGATAATTTATTCTGATTTTGCGGGCGGAAGGGGACTTCGCTTCCAAGCCGCGGCGGTCCCCGGACCGCTCGAACCAGCTCCTTCAGTCAGTCGCTTTGCGCACATCGAACACGTTAGTCAGCGTCACCGAGCGGAAGTCCGAGACCAGGATGGTGGCCCGCACCACCCAGAATCCGTCGAGCGGCAGCAAGTATCCGCCGGCGATGTAAGTTCCGCGATCGCTGGCCTTGGCTTGCCTTGCGAACGGCCCGATGCCGTAGGAAGGCTTACCGAGTTCCACGATGACGCCAAGTGGGACCAGAGGCTTGCCGGCGGCGGTGACCTCCGACACCTCGACGCGCACTGGTCCCGCGATCGGCGGATGGATCGACAGAAGCGCGCTCACATCCTCATTTGCAACGCTTACCTGCTGGACCTCGAAGCGCGCCGGATTGGCGGCGACCACGCGCGGAGGCGGCGTGAAGCGCCACAGCCCGAGCACGCAGATGACGGCAATGCCGAGTATGATCTCGGCCGCGATGCTGCGCGAAAGCCGGCGCGCGGCCACTACGTCACCCTTTATGGCCGGTCGCGTGAGCGCATAGCGATTGACGGCGGCGAGCAGCAACATGGCGGCGACCAGGCCGAGCTTGATGAGGAGAACGCGGCCGTAGTTGCTCGTCAGCAAGCCGCTCGGCGTGTGAACCTGGACGACGCCGATGGCGATCCCGCTCACGAAAAGCGCGCCGATGATAGCGGGGATAAAGTTGGAAAAGCGCTTGAGCGCAAAGACGGCATCCGGCCCTCCGCAGGCAACCGCCGCGCCGAGCGGCGCCAGTGCGCCCAGCCAGAGCAGCACTGCGACAGTATGGACGAACACGGCCGGTATCATCAGCCACTTCGGCGGCGCAGAGGCGGCGTGGCCGGCCGAGGCGAACGCGAGGCCCGCAGTAAGAAGCGCCAATCCGCCAAGGATACCTGCGGTGCGCTTCCGGCTCTGTTGGAACG
>NZ_RZRY01001105.1:0-1516 GCF_003998035.1 Mesorhizobium sp. M2A.F.Ca.ET.039.01.1.1
GCGTCGGCCACCGCCATCAGGCCGGAACTGCCGGCCGCCGCATAGGCAAGTTTCCCGCCACTCTTCAACTGCTTCGCGATGAGTTCGGCGGCGGCGGCGATCGCCGGAATGGCGCCGTGCACGGCCTTGGCGGCCTCGATCTGGGCGTTGGCCAGGAACGCCAGAATGGCTTCCGGGGCCTCGACATCCAGCCCCTCGGCATTCTGGTGAAGCGCTTCCGTGCGCGTCTCGGCCATCCATTTTCCTCCGACCTGAACGAACAATACCAAAAAAATACCACTTGTCCACACGCATTAACGAATTTCAGGTGGCGGAACTCGCTTTCCGGCAAATTAACGTGATTTTTCAATAAAATACGGCTTAATCTTTTTTGAACCGAAATTAACTCTTGGCTATTGGTATTTTATTGGTATTATCCGGCCCCGAGGAGAAATCGCGTGAAATTCGTGCTTGGCATCGATGGCGGCGGCACCAGCTGCAGGGCGGCCCTTGCGACCGTCGACGGCGTTGTCGTCGGCCGCGCCAAGAGCGGCGCCGCCAACATCCGCACCGATCTCACCGGCGCCCGCGCCAACATCATCGAAGCGGCCAGGCAGGCTTTCCTTGCGGCTGGCGCGGATCCGGATTTGATCCCGCAAACACCGGCCATTCTCGGGTTGGCCGGCGCCAATGTCGGCACCTACCGGCAGCAGCTCGAAGCAATCCTGCCCTTCAGCCGAAGCCGCGTCGAAACCGATGCCGAGATCGCGCTCGAGGGGGCGGTCGGCTCCGGTGACGGCGCCATGGCCATCCTGGGCACAGGCACCGCCTATATGGCGCGTAAAGAGGGCAAGTCCCGCGCCATCGGCGGCTGGGGCTTCCAGGTCGGCGACCAGGGCAGCGGCGCCCGCATCGGCCGCGACCTGCTGGAACAGACGCTGCTTGCCTATGACGGCATCCGTCCGGGCTCGCCCTTGACCGACGCCATGCTCGCGGTCTTCCGCAACAATCCGGAAGACGTGGTCGAATTCACCACCAACGCCAAGCCCGGCGATTTCGGCGGCTTCGCGCCGAAGGTTTTCGAGCATGCCGAAAAGGGCGATCTCGTCGCCAATTTCATCCTCGCCAAGGCTGTGGCCGATGTCGAGGCTTCGCTCGGAGCGCTCGATCTTGCCGACGACGCGCCGCTCTGCCTGCTCGGCGGCCTGGCGCCGCTTTACGCGCCGCGCCTTTCGGCGCGTTATCAGGCGCTGCTCAAAGCCCCGCTCGACGATGCGCTGGGCGGCGCCGTTCAGATGGCCGCGCGCGTCTTCGCCAATGGTTCGGAGGCCGCCCGATGAGCGCCGCCGACCAGATATTCGCCATGCTGAAACAATCCTCGCAGAGCGGCGCGCCGCTTTATCTGCAACTGCGGAAAAGCATCGAGGAAGCGGTCAATCGCGGCCTGATCGGTCCCGGCGACGCGCTGCCGTCGGAGCGCGACATCGCCAGCAAGGCCGATATCTCGCGCGTCACCGTGCGCAAGGCGGTGCAGGAC
>NZ_RZRY01001106.1:0-1515 GCF_003998035.1 Mesorhizobium sp. M2A.F.Ca.ET.039.01.1.1
GTTTGTAGCCATGATACGATTCCGCCTCTGGTTAGACGGAAATTGTAGGATAAGTGCGTGCTCGATCAAAGCGTCGTCTCCTTCTATGGTGACTCTCCGTTCGGCGGGTGGCTGACAAATGTTCCAATGTCATGCCCGACACGTCGAAACCGGATAAGCCGGCAACTGTAAGGAGACCGGGCGCACTGGCGGTTACGGACCGATCCTTCGAGAACGCCGTCCGCGCGCTTGGGTGGGAGGTGCCCAGCGCGCAGACAGCAAATCTGAAAATGGCTACGTGATCAAATTCCTTCCTGCGAAACCGCATCCAGTCCGGAGGCCGTCTTCGGGATCTGCAGGTCAGCCAAGCCGTTGGCGCCCCCGTTACGATATCTGCGCGCAAACCCTGTCTGACGTATGTGAAGGTGGTCACAGATACGCCAATGGGCCTGATTGCGAAAAATCGAAAACCGATCTATGGAGCGATCGGCCGAATTGAGGGCGGCCAGTCAACACATTGCACAAGGTCGCCCCATGCCCGATGCCTTCTCTCGCGTCATCGCCTTCCTTGCCGTGGTCACGGCCCTTTTGTTTGCCGGGCTGCACTTCCACCAGGGCCACATCATCGCCACGCTCTATTTCATGACCGGCGCAGTCCTGGTGACGGCGGTAACGCGCATGAATGTGAGACGGGGGCTGATTTAGGCGCCCGCGGCATTCGTGTCCGGCAACGTCAAGGCGTCATGACGACGCCGATCCGGCAACGTCAAGGCGTCATGACGACGCCGATGTCATTGCGGAGACGTCCATCCACATCGCGCCCACGGCATGACCATCGGGGTCGGCAAGGTCGCGAGTGTACATGAACCCATGATCTTCGACTGGATTGATGTCGGCCGTGCCGCCGTTAGCGGCCGCAGCGGCGGCCATTGCGTCGACGGCGTCGCGGCTGTCCAGAGAGAGCGCCAACATCACCTCGCTCGACGTGATGGCGGGATCGGGCGCGTCGTCATCATCTGCCATTTTTCCCGGCTGAGCAGCATGAAGTTGATCTCTTCACTCCATACCATCCAGGCCGCGGCCTCATCGGGAAACTCAGGATTGTTCTTAAAACCAAGGGATTCGTAGAAAGCCCTGGACGCCTTCACGTCGGTAACTGGCAGGCTCACAAAGATCCTCTTGCTCATCGGTCATTCCTTCGTTGTCGAGATACCGGTCCCGGTGCCTCTTTGAAGACGCTTGACCGTCCGCCGAACCGACATGGCATCTTCACTTTTTCGAATTAACGGCTCCGCGCTTCGCGCCGACGGCCACCACTCAAACGATGCGGGGAGAACCTGGAACCTCGGCGTTCATCCAGTCCGGATTCTGCACTGAGCCGAGGTCAAAAAATCGCTGCGCGACAGTTGCGCTCCGGAGACATTCTCAAGAAATTGCTTGGAAGCTAAATCATCTAACCATTTCGGGAGGTTAGATGGTGGGCGATGCAGGGATTGAACCTGCGACCCCACCCGTGTGAAGGGTGTGCTCTCCCGC
>NZ_RZRY01001107.1:0-1510 GCF_003998035.1 Mesorhizobium sp. M2A.F.Ca.ET.039.01.1.1
GTGCTCGACCGCATCCTGGTCGACGCGGCGCGCAAGGCTGGCGCGGAGATCCTGCACGAAGTCGCGGTCGGCGATCTCTTCGCCGACACACGCGGGCGGGTGCGCGGCGTCGATATCCGCGCTGCCGGCCGCGCATCGCTCCGGGTCAGCGCCGATATCGTGGTCGGCGCCGACGGCATCGGCTCGCTGGTGGCAAAATGCGTCGACGCCCAGCCCTTGCGGCGCGGCGCGGTGTCCGCCGCCCATGTCTATGGCTATGCGCCCGTCGAGCCGGGCGCCGGCTATCACTGGTACTTCCGCAACGGGATCGCCGGCTCCTTCATCCCGACCAATGACGGCCTCGCCTGCATTGTCGCATCGGCGCCGACCGGCCTGTTCGACCAGCGCTTCCGCCTCGGCCATGCGCGTGCCCGCATGGATGTGCTCGAAGCGCTTGCGCCGGCTCTTGCCGCACAGGCGGCCCTGGCGCCGAAGGATGCGCGCCTGCAGGCGTTCCGCGGCGTGCCGGGCTATATCCGCCAGGCGCACGGCCCCGGCTGGGCGCTGGTGGGTGACGCCGGCTTCTTCCGCGACCCGATCACCTCGCACGGCATTTCCGATGCGCTGCGCGACGCCGAAACTCTGGCGCGGGCCATCCTCGATGGCTCGGAGGCGGCATTCGCGATCTGGCAGCAGCAGCGCGACCTGATCGCCAACCAGATCCTGGATACCACCGACGCGATCGCCGGCTTCGACTGGACGCTCGACGATCTCGGCGAGCGGCATCGCCGCTTCAGCGGCGTGCTGAAGGCAGAGGTGCAGGCGCTGGCAGGCCAGCCCATGCCTGGCCGTCGGGCACCCTTCCCTGCATCGCGGCCGACGGCGCATCTGGCGCCGGCCAATCAGGACGAGCCGCCGGCTTCGGCCGGCTCGAATCTCAATCGCAACCGAACCGGAGCAAGGCCATGACTGTGCATGTGATGAAGGACGGCTGGGTCGGCGTCACCAAGGGTCGGCCAAAGGTGGGCGCCTTTGCCGAGCGCTCGCGGCGCAGCCAACCGCAGGATATCGACGCCTTCGCCGAGATGACCGGCGACCGTAACCCATTGCATTACGACAAGGCACTGGCCGAGGCCTCGGTGTTCGGCAAGCTCATCGTGCAGGGCGGCGTCACCTCCGGGATCCTGAACGCGGTGGTGGCGGAGGACCTTCCCGGCCCCGGTTCGGTGTTCCTCGAAGTGTCGTGGAAATTCGTCAAGGCAGTCGGCGTCGGCGAACTGATCACCGGCCGCGTCGAGGTCAAGGAGGTGCGCGCCGACAAGCCGATCACGAAGCTGGAGACGTCGGTGCGCAACGAAGCCGGCGAGCTTTGCCTCACCGGCACCGCGACGGTTTTCACCGTGCCGCTCGCCAAGGGTTGAGGACTTCGCGTATCCGCTTACCTGCCCGCCGTCTCGGCGATGAAGGCGCGGACGTGGTCTATGAACTCCTCGAAGGCGGGTTCGCCTTCGAGCAGGATGTGGTTCTGGCT
>NZ_RZRY01001108.1:0-1505 GCF_003998035.1 Mesorhizobium sp. M2A.F.Ca.ET.039.01.1.1
GTCCAGGTCCGCGCCGTGCTCGGCGCCGATCGCGGCGGCGACGGCCGCTTCGAGGACGCGGCGCGGTTTCTGGAGCAGCTGTTCCTGGATGGGTTGAAGCCGAAGGGCTAGCGTCGACAAGATGGCTTAGCGGGTGCGACCCGTCTCCGTCATCTGCTTGTTGCCGACCTTGGAGACTGGCGAGGCGTCGTCACTTCGTCATCCACGGGCGAAGCGGACGCGGAGACCCGAGGATCCATTCCGTTATCTTGATCGAAGGGCGCAGCGGAGCAGAATTCTGCACCGCAGAAGCGCATTGAAGTCACGGAATGGATCCTCGGGTCTGCGCTGCGTCGCTACGCTCCTTGCTCCGCCCGTGGATGACGAAGTGATGGGCTTGCCGCTGCCTTTCTCGGACGGCTCCGCCTTCCAGCAATCGACCTCACGCGCTGCGCCGCTCGGTCGGAAGCTCCTCGAGCAGCTTCCGCAACTTCGCTACCGAGTTCTGCTCGGCAAGCGGCGTATAGACGATCAGCCTCATATCCGAACCGTCGTCGATCGAGAGGCTCATATGCTCGAACGTCATCGCGCCGGCGATCGGATGCCGCAGGTGCTTCAGGCCGGAAAGCCTGTGCACGACATCGCGCTGCGGCCACCATTCGCGGAACTCCGGACTTGAGCGCATCATCAGCGCGATCAGCCGCTCGAAATCCGGATCGCCGGTGTATTTCGCGCTCTCGGCGCGGAACGCGGCAAGGGTCGCGCGCGCCAGCTGCTCCCAGTCCACCAAAAGGTGCCGCCGGTGCGGATCGGTGAAGACGCCGTGGAGGATGTTGCGGGCATCGCCCTCCAGCTGGCCGTAATCGCCGAAAATGGCGACCGCCGCGTCATTCCAGGCCAGCACGTCCCAGCGCGGGCCGACGACATAGGCGGGCTGCAGCACCAGGCTCTGCAGCATGTGCAGCAAGGGTCCTTCGACCTTGCTCTGCACGATGCGCCGCCGCTCCGGCTGCTGGCGCCCGGCGAGCGTGAACAGATGGCGCTGCTCGGCGCCGTCGAGCCGCAGCGCCTGGCAAAGCGCCGACAGCACCTCGACCGAGGGCCGCACGTCCCTGCCCTGCTCCAGCCAGGTGTACCAGGTCGTGCCGACGCCGGCGATCATCGCCACTTCCTCGCGCCTTAAGCCCGGCGTGCGCCGCCGCGCGCCGCAAGCGATGCCGGCGGCATCAGGCGAAAGCCGTTCGCGCCGCGAACGCAGGAAGGCGCCGAGCTCGCGCCGGCGGTGATCTTCGGGGGAATGAGCGACGGCATCCATGCGCGTATTATAGCAGTACTGATACCAGGATAAAGTTTGAACTGTTTGGGATGCGCGCGGTGTCCCATCTTTCCGTTCAGAGCAGCGCAAGGAGGCTCTGGACATGGAACTCAAGGACAAAACCATTCTCGTCACCGGCTCGACCGACGGCGTCGGCCGTGTGGTCGCCGAAAGGCTCGGCGCCGCCGGAGCCCGCGTGCTGGTGCATGGC
>NZ_RZRY01001109.1:0-1490 GCF_003998035.1 Mesorhizobium sp. M2A.F.Ca.ET.039.01.1.1
GGATGAGCACACGCTTCACCATCGCCAGGCTGGGCTCCCAGGGCGACGGCATTGCCAACGCCGAGGGCGGGGAGGTTTTTGTCCCGTTCACGCTGCCGGGCGAGACAGTCACCGCCGCGCGCCAGAAGGACCGCGCCACGCTGATGTCGGTGCTGGAAGCCTCGGCGCTCAGGACCGACCCGGCCTGCCGCCATTTCACCGAATGCGGCGGCTGCGCGCTGCAGCACTACGAGGCCGCAGCCTATCAGGAATGGAAGCGCGAAAAAGTCGTGCAGGCGCTGAAGGCCAAGGGTATCGCTTGCGAGGTCGCCGCGCTGGTGCCGTGCGCGCCGCACAGCCGCCGCCGTGTCACCTTCAGCGCCCGGCGCACCGAGGCCGGCATGCTGCTCGGCTTCGTGCGCGCTTTGTCTTCGGAGATCATCCCGATCGAGGAATGCCCGATCTCGCTGCCGGCGATCGTCTCGGCGCTCGCTAAGTTGCGCGCCCTGGCCGGATTGGTCTGCGCCACGCCGAAAGCCTTTCATATGACGGTGACCGTCACCGCTTCCGGCCTCGACATTGCCGTCCATGAGGCCGGCATGCTTGGCGACCACCAGCGGCGCATCGCCTCCAACTTCGTCATGGCCGAGGGCCTGGCGCGGCTTTCCGTCGACGGCGAGATCGTGGTCGAGCCGAAGAAGCCGGTGGTGCAGTTCGGACCGGTCGCCGTGGCCGTGCCGCCTGGCGCCTTCCTGCAGGCGACGGAAGCCGCTGAGCAGGCGATGGCCGGCCTAGTCGGCCAGCATCTGTCGCGCGCCAAGAAGGTCGCGGATCTGTTTGCCGGCTGCGGCAGCTTCGCGCTCCGGCTGGCGGCAAAATCCGAGGTTCATGCCGTCGAAGGCGAAGCCGCGGCACTTGCCGCGCTCGATCGCGCCTACCGCTTCGCCACCGGCCTGAGGCGGGTGACCAGCGAACGCCGCGACCTGTTCCGCAGGCCGCTGACCTTCAAGGAGTTGAACGCCTTTGACGGCCTGGTCTTCGACCCGCCGCGCGCCGGCGCCGAGGATCAGTCGAAGCAGATCGCCCGCTCCGACGTACCGCTGGTCGCCGCCGTGTCCTGCAATCCGGTGACGCTGGCGCGGGATTTGCGCATCCTTCTCGACGGCGGCTATACGCTGAAAAGTGTCACCCCGATCGACCAGTTCCTGTGGTCGTCGCATGTCGAGGCCGTGGCCTTGCTGGAGAAGCCGAAGCGGCGGCGCTAGTCGACTGCCGGAGGTTCGCTGGAAAAATTGTGAAGTCTCTGTTCTTTCGGTGAAATCGCGCCCTAAAGCCGCCTTTTTGCCGGACCTTAATTTCGCTGTTAGGGAAACATTCCTGCCTCCCCGGCGTTATCGCGTGGGATGGATGGCGAACAAGGATGGCGAATTGCTATGCTCTCGCTTCGGAAAGTCATCGGTCTTCTCGTTCTTCTCATCGCGTTCACCGTCGCCTCCGCGACCGATGTGCTC
>NZ_RZRY01000110.1:0-13270 GCF_003998035.1 Mesorhizobium sp. M2A.F.Ca.ET.039.01.1.1
TTCCAGTGCTGCCGCGTCGGCGCGCAGGCCGGAGCCGCGCTGCAGAAAGGCTGGCAGTGCCAGCATCTTGTCGTGCCAGGCCGCACCCGCTTCGCGCGACACGGCGCGTCCGGACTTCGGCGAGACATAAGCGAGATCCTGTCTTGTGCCGGTCGCCGCGCATTGGCTGAGATCGAGGCCGAAGCCCAGTTCATCGAGGATGAGCAGCTCGAAGCGCGCCACCAGCTCGCCCGCCGCGTCGGCGTCGCCAAGATGGGAGATCATCACGGCAAGCGCCTCGTAGAGACCGCCATGGGCGTCGCGCTCGGGCAGGAGCCTCAGATGCGCGGCCATGGTCTGCAGGCCATAGACGGCAACCGCGCTGTCCATCAACCGCGCCGCGTTCATCTCGATCGCCTCGGCCTGGAAGACGCCGAGATGCTCGTCGAGCCGCGCCCGCCACAGAAGGTCGACGCGATTGCCGGGCTGCAGCACCGGCTGCTGCTTGCGCGAGCGCCCTCCCCGCACAAGGCCAAGATGGCGGCCATGGGTGCGCGTCATCACCTCGAGGATGGCGCTGGTTTCGCCATGCCTGCGGGTGCCGAGAACGATTCCCTCGTCGCGCCATTCCATGGATCGAGCTTTTCACCCGTTGCGCGGCGAAATCAAGGTTTCGACACGCCGGGCTCGATCTGTGCTGACATCCTCTGATCCCGTGTCAGGCCCAACGGCAATGATCGGCAAGCACCTCGTCGATCACGTGGCGCTGCCTTTCCGCCTCGGCCTGGTTGGCGTCGTGGCCGGCGACGGTGATCAGCGCCTTCCACAGCGCCCAGCCGCGGCCGCGCGCCCAGGTAGCGTCGTCGGCGGCGATGCGGGCGCGGAAGGCCTCCCGGCTTTCGCCTTCGAAGAAGGTCCACGCGATCGCCAGGTCGCAGGATGGGTCGCCGACGCCGGACGTGCCGAAGTCGATGACGGCGTTCAGGCGGCCGTCCTCGACCAGAAGATTGCCCGAGGCGACATCGCCATGAAACCAGACCGGAGAGCCAGACCAGGTGGCGGCAAGTGCGGCTTCCCAGACGGTCGTGGCGGCTTGGGCGTCGATCCGCCGTTCAAGCGCGGCGATGGCCTGCCTCGCCTCGCCGTCATAGACGGTCAGCGGCCCGCCGCGGTGGAAATTGTGCTCGTCGGGTGCAGGCCCGTCGGTCGGATCGATGCCCCTCAATGCGACAAGGAAATCGGCGAGCGAAACGGCGAAGACGTTGAGATCGGCGATGCGGCCGCTCTTAGCCGTCTCGCCCTCGATCCAGCGATAGATCGACCAATGCCAGGGGTAGCCTTCGGCCGGTCCGCCCACGGCCAGCGGCGTCGGAATCGGCAGTGGCAGGAGGGGTGCCAGTTTCGGTAGCCAGCGCTGCTCCTTCTCGACCTGCAGCGAATAGGCGGCCGCGCTCGGCAGTCGGACCGTCATCTCGTCACCAAGATGAAAAGTGCGGTTGTCCCAGCCGCCGAAAGCGACCGGGCTGACCGGCAGGCCCCGCCATCGCGGAAACTGCGTGTCGACCAGCCGTCGCACGAGACCGGTATCGATCGTGATCTTTGGATTATGCATGTCGCAGACCCTTACGGACCTTCTAAGCGACAAGCATCAATGGGGAAACTCCAGTCCCATCTCGCGGTAGCGCTCGGGATCGTCGCCCCAGTTTTCGCGCACCTTCACGAACAGAAAGAGGTGCACCTTCTGCTCCAGGATTTCGGCGATCTCGGTGCGCGCGGCCTGGCCGATGGCGCGGATCGTTTCGCCCTTGTGGCCGAGCACGATCTTCTTCTGGCTGTCGCGCTCGACATAGATGACCTGCTCGATGCGCACCGAGCCGTCCTTCTTCTCTTCCCATTTCTCGGTCTCGATATGCGAGGAATAGGGAAGCTCCTGGTGCAGCCGCAGATAAAGCTTTTCGCGGGTGATTTCCGCCGCAAGCTGGCGCATCGGCAGGTCGGAAATCTGGTCTTCCGGGTAATACCAAGGGCCAGCGGGCAACGTCTCGGCGAGATAGTCGAGCAGGTCCTTGCAGCCGGAGCCGGTGAGCGCTGAGACCATGAAGGTGCGCTTGAACGGCACGCGCTCGTTCGCGGTCGCGGCCAGCGCGAGAAGCGTCTCTGGCTTGACGCGGTCGACCTTGTTGAGGACGAGCAGCATCGGCTGGCGGACGTCCTTCAGCCGGTCGAGGATGGCGTCTGCATCGCCCTTGATGCCGCGCTCGGCGTCGATCAGAAGCACTACGACATCGGCATCCTTGGCGCCGCCCCAGGCGGTGGTCACCATCGCGGTGTCCAGCCGCCGCTTCGGCTTGAAGATGCCGGGCGTATCGACGAACACGATCTGCGCGTTGTCATGCGTGGCGATGCCGCGCACGATGGCGCGGGTGGTCTGCACCTTATGGGTGACGATCGACACCTTGGCGCCGACCAGCTGGTTGACCAGCGTCGACTTGCCGGCGTTGGGCGCGCCGATCAGCGCGACGAAGCCGGAGCGCGTCGGGGGAACTTCAGGGGTTTCATTTTCTGTCATGCCGCGCTCCATACGCCTTCGCGCAGCAAAAGAGTAGCCGCGGCGGCCTGCTCCGCCTCGCGCTTGGAGCGGCCGCTGCCGGTCGCCGGAGCAAATGAGCCGACCTTGACGCTGACGGTGAACAGCGGGTCGTGGTCCGGTCCCTCGCGGCCGTCGACCCGGTAAGCCGGCACGGCGCCGGCGGCTGCCTGATGCGCCCATTCCTGCAATTCGGTCTTGGCGTCGCGCCGCGCCGCGCCGATCGCCTGCGAGCGCGGCTGCCAATAGCGATGGATGAACGCGCGGGCAGCCTCGAGGCCACCATCCAGGTAAAGGACCGCAATCAGCGATTCCAGCGCGTCGGCGCGCAGATTGGTGCGCTTGCGCCCGTCGAGATTGCGCACATCGGAGCCGGCGCGGATCAGCTCTGGCAAGCCGATCTCCTCGGCGATGTCGGAGAGCGCCTCGGCATTGACCAGCGCGTTGAGACGCAGCGACAGCTCGCCCTCGGCTGCATCTGGAAAGGCTGCAAGCAGCATGTCGGCGACGACAAGGCCGAGAACGCGGTCGCCCAGGAACTCGAAGCGTTCGTAGTCGACGCCGGCATGGGTCGAACGCGCGCTGGCATGGGTCAGCGCGCGCTGCAGACGCTGGCGATCGGCGAAGGCATGGCCGGTGCGCGGGGCAAGAGCCTCGGCGAGGGCATCGGCGGTCAAACGCTTGCTGGCCGCCATCGCTCTAGTGGACGAAATGGAACAGGCGATCGGCACGCATCAGCGACGGCCACTTCCAGATCTCGAGCGGGCTCGCCTTGCCGGCGATCGAGAAGAAGATGAGATTGGCGCGGCCGACCAGGTTTTCGGCAGGAACAAAGCCGACGGTGAAGCGGCTGTCGGAGGAGTTGTCGCGGTTGTCGCCCATCATGAAATAGTGGCCGGGCGGCACGGTCCATTCGCGGGTGTTGTCGCCGATCGAATTCGGCGTCAGGTCGAGCGTGTCGTAGCTGACACCATTCGGCAGCGTCTCGTGATAGACGTCGACGGGCTGAGGCACTTCGGTGATGTCGGGATTTTCGATCTGGCCGGTCTTCACGCGCGGCACGCCGACGTCGTTGATGAAGAGCTGGCCGTCCTTCATCTGGATCTTGTCGCCGGGCAGGCCGACGACGCGCTTGATGTAGTCGACCGATGGGTCCGGCGGGAACTTGAACACCACCACGTCGCCGCGCTTGGGCTCCGAGCCCCAGATGCGGCCGGAAAAGATATCGGGACCGAACGGCAGCGAATAGCGCGAATAGCCGTAGGCCCATTTGGTGACGAAGAGATAGTCGCCTTCGAGCAGAGTCGGCCGCATCGAGCCGGACGGGATGGAGAAAGGCTGGAACAGCAGCGTGCGGATGACGAGCGCGAGCAGCAGAGCCTGGATGATGACGGAAAAGATTTCCCCGAGCCCGCCGGATTTCTTCTGCGATTTTTCAGCCACGCTCATGTCGTCCTCGATTGTGCGATGTTGGTATAGAGTCTCGGCGCGCGCTGAGCAACGTCATGCCGCTCGTGGTCAGATGGAATCAATGTGGCGCTTGTTCGGCGGGCACCGCCTCGATAATCACAAAGGCTTGAGCAAGCGGGAAATCATCGGTGATGGTGAGATGGATCAGCGCCCGGTGGCCTTTCGGCAGTATGTTCTCCAGCCTGGCGGCGGCGCCGCCGGTCAGCGCCATGGTCGGCGCGCCGCTCGGCAGGTTGATCACGCCCATGTCGCGCCAGAACACGCCCTCGGCCATGCCGGTGCCCAGCGCCTTGGCGCAGGCCTCCTTGGCGGCGAAGCGCTTGGCGTAGGAAGCCGCGCGGGCGGCCCGCTTTTCCGACTTGGCCTGCTCGACCTCGGTGTAGATGCGCTGGACGAAGCGCTGGCCGTGCCGCTCCAGCGATTTTTCGATGCGTCTGATGTCGATGAGGTCGCTGCCGATGCCGATGATCATTCCGCCGGCACTTCCCGTCCGCCCTGCCGCGCTTTCTTCTCGGCGCGTTCGGCCATGCGCTTCTTGCGCTGCTCGCGGAACACGGTCATGCCCCAGCGCGTGACGCCGTAGAACACGAGCCCGAAGACCAGGCCGAGCGGCACCGCGCCGATTAGCATCGGCTCCAGAACCGGATGCCAGAGCTTGGCGAAGGAGAGCTTGTGCATCATTTCGCCGAGATGCTCGGGCGGCCCGTGCTTGGGCAGGCGCTCATGCAGGAGCAGCTTGCCGGTTTCCCAGGACGCGCCCCACAGCAGCGGGGAGGTCAGCGGATTGCCGAAGAACACGGCGCCGAGTGCCGCCGCGACCAGATTGCCGGCGATCATCCAGCAAAGCACGGCGGCAACCACGAAATGGGCGCCAAGCGGGAAGAAGGAGGCAAAAACACCCGCGGCGACGCCGGCGGCGACCGAATGCGGCGTCGCGTTCAGCCGCAGGATGCGCTTGGAGAAATACTGCACGGAACGCGAGAACGAGCGGCGCGGCCATAGATAAGTACGCACCCGTTCCAGGAGGCCATCAGGCTCTCGGCGTCGAAAAAGCACTCTGTTCCAGTTCCCGGTCCTACACGCGCTGCCCCTGCCCACCGGGACGCGCCACACATATCTTGCGCCTCCATGGCGCAGAAAGGCAACAAGTCTCTGATATAGAGATGGGCAAGCCGCGGAACAACGAAACGCCGCCGCGTTGGTCTGCCGCAGCCTATAACAAGAACCTCATTCTGGCGAAACTGAGGAGAATTCCGGAGCTGGCAGCTACTTCCGGTATTCGCTGACCTCGACCAGATTGCTGTCCGGATCGCGGAAATAGACCGACATCATCGGCCCGCGCGCGCCAATGCGTTCGACCGGGCCGACTTCGACCGCCACGCCATTGGCTTGCAAGCTGGCCTGGACTTCGACGAGCGGCACCGCAGCCACCAGGCAGAAATCGCCGGAACCCGGCGTCGGCATCTTTGCCTTAGGTTCGAAAGTGCGGCCGACCTCGTGCAGGTTGATCTTCTGCGAGCCGAACAGAAGCGCGGTCGGCCGGTTCGCTTCATCCAGGCGCCGCATGCCGAGCACGCGCTGGTAGAAGTCGCAGGTCGCTTCGACCGAGCGGACCGTCAGCACGAAATGGTCGATCCCGGCGATCATTTTTGGTTTCCTTTCCTGCACGTCGTCACCCCGAAACCGCTGCGCGCCTTCTGGCGACATGTATTGATAACATTGTGGCCAGCTTCACGACACGGAATGCTTGCGAGCCAAGCTGAGCCGCGCTCTTCCGCACGTTCCCGGTCAGGCACGGGTCGCAAGATAAGAACGCAAACGCAGATCAAAGTTTCACTGGAACCGCGTAGCGGCTATTTTGGCGGTTATGGTCGCGCCGCCTTTCGTTTTCGGACCGTTTGTCTTCGCCCCCGCCCTTGGAGAGCTGCGGCGGGACGGCAAACCGATCGCGCTCGGTCAAAAAGGCGCTGCGCTCCTCGAGGCGCTGCTCAAGGCTGAGGGCGGTGTCGTCAGCAGGCAAGAATTGATGGATAGCGTGTGGCCTGGCATGGCGGTGGAGGAGGGAAACCTCTCCGTCCAGATCGCCACCCTGCGTAAGCTGCTTGGAGTCGACCCGGACGGCCGCGAGTGGATCGCGACTGTACCGCGGATCGGCTACCGCATGCTGACTTCGAGGCGTGGCGAGGACATGGTTGCGCTTCCCGCACAGCCGGCACTTGCCGTGCTGCCCTTCGAGGGCCTTGGTGGCGATTCCGAGCCGGACTGGTTCGCCGACGGCGTGGTCGACGACATCATCACCGCGCTCAGCCGTTTCAAGAGTTTCGCGGTGATCGCCCGTAACTCCTCGTTCGTCTACAAGGGCCGGGCCGTAGACGTGCGGCAAGTGGCGAAGGAACTCGATGTCCGCTACGTCCTCCAGGGCAGCGTGCGGCGTTCGGGCGACCGGCTCAGAATCACGGCCCAATTAATCCAAGGGAGCACCGGCGCGCATCTGTGGGCGCAGAACCTCGATGGCGCCCTCGACAACGTGTTCGATTTCCAGGACAGGATCACAGAAGCGGTCGCAACCGTGGTCGGGCCGGAGATCGAATGGGCCGAGATCGAACGTTCGCGGCGGGAGCGGCCCGGAAGCATCGCCGCCTATGACGTCTATCTTCAGGCACGGGCCAAGATCCTGTCGGAATCCAAACGGGGGAATGCAGAAGCCTATGCCCTTCTGACACAGGGCCTCGCACTTGAGCCGGACAATCCCCAATTCCTGGCTCACGCAGCCTGGGCGCTAGAACACCGCATAACGATGGGCTGGCCGCCGTTCGGGCCCGACGACAGGGAAAGATGCGCAGACTTCGCCCGGCGCGGGCTGGAACATGCGGCCGGCGATGCGATAGTGATGACGCATTGCGCCATGGCGCTGCTTCAGGTCGTCAGAGACTACGACTGGGGCATGGCCGTCCTTCAATCCGCGGTTGACGCCAACCCCAACAACCTGACGGTCGTCACTTCGGCGGGCGTGGGTCATCTCCATTGCGGGAGCGTCGAGGACGCGCTTGCCTGTTTCCACCGAGCGAACCGGCTGATGCCTCGCGATCAAATTGCGCATATAGCGCTCTGCGGAATTGCCCATGCGCATGTCATTCTCGGTAACTATGAAGAAGCGCTGGCGTCGGCTTCCCGTGCGCTGGCCCGCAATCCGAACTTCGACGCCACGCTCTGGATGTTGGCCGCTGCCAGCGCCTATCTCGGGCGCATGGACGAGGCCCGCCGATTTGTCGAGGCGCTGAGCAAGCTCTCTCCAGGCGTTACGATCGCGACGATCAGAGCGGGCCAGCCTGCCATGATCCCGGAGCGGATCGGCGTCGTGCTTGAAGGGCTGCGGCTGGCCGGCCTTGAAGAGGGATAATATCTGATAGCGCACCTTTGATCGGCAAGCACTTCGCCGGAAATCCCTTGCCCCCAATGCACATTACGGCGCCGCATATTGGATACTGATCGCTGCAACATGTTTCTTGGCGGTGAGCCGGCGCGGGAATTGCTGGCGCGGGCAGCCTCGGTTTCTCATATCTTTTTAGAATTTTTTACACTCGGCCAAAGGAGCCAAACGGTCCCTCTGGCGCAAAGTGCCCCTCGTTAACTTCAGCATTAAACCGAGGGGCTCAAATGTCACCGTTGATGATCGTCTCGCTCGATCAAGGCAAGATCTACGGGCAAAAACCTTCTGTGGATGAGTTGCATCGGCGGCTCATGGCGACCGGATTGGCGCAAGGTGGCTCGTTGCTCGCTGGAGCCATGCTTGTACCCGGCCGAGCCGCTTCCCGGCTTTTCACACCATTGTCCAGGTTCCGAGAAACAGTCACCGGCTTCGCGCGCCGCTTGGAACTGGCCTCCTCAAAGGAGCGGCGGAGATGGATTGTCCGCCGGAGCGCCTCCCCGTCGGAAATTACCGGTCGCACTAAGCCAGCCCTTTCCGGCCCATTCTCTATCTGACTTTGTCCTTAGCGCGACCGGCCGATAGAGGCGGTCATGCGTCGCTGGAGGAAACGCCATGAGCCTGGTGGATGCGAACGGATTCCAGGTCGGGCTGGCGCTCGGCATGGCCTCGATGGCCTCGGTCGGACCGAACAACCTGATGATGATCCGCGAGGGCCTGCTGCGCGGACGGGCGATATTCGTGGCAAGCCTGGTATGGGGCACTTACGTCGCGCTGATCTCCGCCTCTTACCTGCTGGGCGGCTCGATCGCCGGGCTCGATCCGGCTGTCCGCACGGCCCTCTCCTGGCTTGGCCTCGCGGCAGTGGCATGGTTCGCGCTGCAGTCCTTCCGCGCCGCCTCCGCCGCCGGTGGCGTCGAGCAGCGTTCCGCACACGCCGAGAGCGGGCGCTCCTGTCTTGCCCGCGTCATGGGCGTGGTGTGGATGAACCCGCTGACCTATGTCGAGCTGCTGCTCGTGCCGGCGGCGCTCGGCCAGTCCTTCGCCGCCGGCCGCGCCAGGCTCGAATTCGTCATGGCGCTGATCCTGATGGCCGCGCTCGCCTGCTACGGCTACACGCTGGGTGGCGGCCTCATGGCTTGGCTGCTTCGAAACCGCGCTAACCTGCGCATCTTCGATCTCATCTCGGGCGTTATCCTCACCGCCGTCGCAGTGACGATGGCGGCGGGGCTCGTCAGCCGATGAATGCGCTCGCAAGCGCGGCGCAAAGCTTGGCATTATCTTCGTAGGTGACTAAACGTGCAACGCTACAGGGAGTTCATGGGAGCAATCACCCACGTCGAGTATGACGCCGGGCGCGGCGTGTTCGAAAGCGTCGTCGAAATCCATCCATTTATCATCGCCGCTGGTATGGCCGACGAAACGGCGGCCGATCCGTGGACCGACAACGCCCCGGGCGGCGAAGCAGGTTCGGCCGTACGTGGATTGGCCCCGATAGCGAGCCGCGGAGTCAGCCGCTAAACTGCCCGCCGTCACGCGAACAAACTTGAGTCAGATGTTGCGGCTTCCCGGCTTGATAGCGGGAATGGCGGCGAGTTCCGGCGGCAGGCGGTCGGCAGGATAGGCCGGCACCTCATATTCGGCGAGCGCGACCAGCGGCACGCCGACATCGGTCTTGCCGGCCGAGCGGTCGATGATGCATGCGGCCGCGACGACCTCCGCGCCGATCTCGCGCAGGCAGTCGATTGTCTCGCGGATCGACAGGCCGGTGGTGACGATGTCCTCGACGATGACGACGCGCGAGCCCTTGGCGATCTCGAAGCGGCGCAGCCTGAACTCGCCCCCTTCCCGCTCGACCCAGATGGCCGGCGCGCCGAGGTGGCGCGAGGTCTCATAGGCCGGGATCAGGCCGCCAATGGCCGGGCCGACGACATAGTCGATCTTTCCGGGCACGCTTTCCCGGATCTTCTCGGCCAGCGCCTTGCACAGGCGCTCGGTCTTGTCGGCATGCATGAAGACGCGGGCCTTCTGCAGGAAGACCGGGCTGCGCAGGCCGGACGTCAGGATGAAATGACCTTCGAGAACGGCGCCGGCCTCGCGGAAAATGCCCAGCACTTCGTCAGTGTTCATTTGGTCCCCCGTTCAATCTTCATCTAGCCATTGACGCGCCGCGCGTCGCTGACGCTCGAATTGTCCTTGAGCTGCGACAGCAGGCGGTTGAGGTGCTTCAGGTCCCAGACTTCGAGATCGATCAGCATCTCGGTGAAATCGGGCGCCGTGCGTATCATGGACAGCGTGTGGATGTTGGCGTCGTTGGACGCCACCACCTGGGCGATGTCGGCCAACGAACCAGGCGCGTTGATGGCGGTGACCGAGATGCGCGCCGGAAAACGTTCCTTGGTGCGTTCGTCAATGTCCCAGCGCACGTCGATCCAGCGCTCGGGCTGGTCGTCGAAGGCCTGCAGCGCCGGCGACTGGATCGGATAGATGGTGATGCCGGTTCCAGGCTGGATGATGCCGACGATGCGGTCGCCGGGCACGGCGCCTTCCGGCGCGAAGCGCACCGGCAGGTCGCCGCGCACGCCGCGGATCGGCACCGCGCCGTCGCGCGGCTGGTCCTTGCCCTTGCGCGCGGCCCGAGTGCCGGGCATCTGGAACAGCATGCCGGCGGCGTTGCGGATCTTCGACCAGCCTTCCTCGCGCTGCTTGGGCGGCGCGACCGTGACGCGCTCGTCCTTGTAGTCGGGGAAGACCGCTTTCATGACGTCGGTTGAGCTCAGCTCGCCGCGTCCGACGGAAGCCAGAACATCCTCGATATCCTTGCGCGCCAGCCGGTGCAGAACCGGCTTCAGGCTCTCCTTGGTGAAGGTCTTGCCGGCGCGCTCGAAGGCGCGTTCCAGGATACGGGCGCCGAGACCGGAATATTGCTTGCGGATCGCGTTCTTGGTGGCGCGGCGGATGGCGGCGCGCGCCTTGCCGGTGACCACGACCGATTCCCAGGCGGCGGGCGGCACCTGCGCCTTGGAGCGGATGATCTCGACCTCGTCGCCATTCTTCAATTCCGTCATCAGCGGCATGATGCGGCCATTGACCTTGGCGCCGACACAGGTGTCGCCGACATCGGTGTGGACGGCATAGGCGAAGTCGATCGGCGTGGCGCCGCGCGGCAGCGCGATCAGCATGCCCTTGGGCGTGAAGCAGAATACCTGGTCCTGGAACAGCTCCAGCTTGGTGTTCTCGAGGAAATCCTCCGGATTGTCGCCCTCGGCCAGTTGCTCGATGGTGCGCCTGAGCCAGGCATAAGCGTTGGTCTCCTTGGAGATCGCGTGGCCGGCGCCGTTCATTTTGCCGCCGGTGTCCTTGTAGATCGAATGGGCGGCGACGCCGTATTCGGCTATTTTGTTCATCTCCTTGGTGCGGATCTGAAGTTCGACGCGCTGGCGCGACGGGCCGACGATGGTGGTGTGGATCGAGCGGTAGTCGTTCTGCTTGGGCGTCGAGATATAGTCCTTGAAACGGCCAGGCACCATCGACCAGGTGGTGTGGATGGCGCCAAGCGCACGGTAACAGTCGTCGACCGAATCGACGACGACGCGAAAGCCGAAGATGTCGGAGAGCTGCTCGAAGGAGAGCGCCTTGGCCTCCATCTTGCGGAACACCGACCATGGCTTCTTCTGCCGGCTCTTCACGCTCGCCTTGATGGTGTGTTTCTCGAACAGGCCGGACAGCGCCGTCTCGATCTCCTGCAGGACACCCTTGTTGCGCTCGAAAATCTCGGCAAGCCTCGCGGTGACGGCGCGATAGGCCTCCGGATTGATGTAGCGGAAGGCGATTTCCTCGAGTTCTTCGCGCATGCCCTGCATGCCCATGCGGCCGGCGAGCGGCGCATAGATGTCCATCGTCTCCTCGGCGATGCGCAGGCGCTTGGACTCGGGCATATGGTCGAGCGTGCGCATGTTGTGCAGGCGGTCGGCGAGCTTGACCAGAAGGACGCGAATATCCTCCGAGATCGCGAGCAGAAGCTTGCGCAGGTTCTCCGCCTGCTCGGCCTTCTTGGAGACGAGGTCGAGCTTCTTCAGCTTGGTAAGGCCCTCGACCAGCTTGCCCATTTCGGGGCCGAACAGCTCGTCGATCTCGGCCCTGGTCGCGGTGGTGTCCTCGATCGTGTCATGCAGCAGGGCAACGGCGATGGTCGCCTCGTCCATGTGCATCTCGGTGAGGATGGCGGCGACTTCGAGGGGATGCGAGAAATAGGGATCGCCCGAAGCGCGCTTCTGGTGGCCATGCTTCTGCATGGCATAGACATAGGCCTTGTTGAGCAGTGCCTCATTGACGTCAGGCTTGTAGCGCTGGACGCGCTCGACAAGCTCATACTGACGCATCATGGGCGGGATCTCGCGGTGCTGAAATGATTGATGCGCCGCACTGGCGTACGACGCATCTCATAGATAGCCACGAAACCTGAGATACGGAAGTCCTGGATGGTTGATCCAACCCGGACAAAAGCTCTTAGTAATCGTCGCTCTTTTCCGGCGGCACCAGGCCTTCGATGCCGGCGAGCAGGTCTTCCTCGCTCATGCGGTCGAAAGCGATGTTCTCCTCGGCATCGTCGGCGTCGGCCGCGACCGCGGTCGCGCCGGTCTGGTCGGTGATCGCCTCGCCCTCGGCTTCCGGCTCATCGACCTCGACATGCTTCTGCAGCGAGTGGATCAGGTCTTCCTTGAGGTCGTCAGGCGACAGCGTCTCGTCGGCGATCTCGCGCAGCGCGATGACTGGGTTCTTGTCATTGTCGCGCGGAACGGTGATCTGCGCGCCCTGGCTGATCTGGCGGGCGCGATGGCCGGCGAGCAGCACGAGTTCAAAACGGTTGTCGACCTTGTCGATGCAATCTTCAACGGTTACGCGGGCCATGGACTGCCCCTTTCATGCGATGGATTTGATGGAAAGCTGGCGCGCTCCATAACGCGGGCGCGGCCGAAATACAAGCTTTTTGGCGGCGGCGCCAGCTTATGGGCCGTTGCCCGGCTCATCATCGCGCCACGCCATGATGCGGCTCACATAGTCGCGATCACAATTGCTTGCAATGTGGGCCGTGCCCTTGGATATCCATAAATTGCGCGTTATCTCGGATATGACGGGTAGCAAGCGCATTTGTGGACCTGCCCGTCGACGCTTTTAAGACGACAGAAATTTTTGAAAGGGATGTTTTTCAATGTTCGATCCCCGTGAAAAGATCGCTCTTTTCATCGACGGCGCCAATCTCTACGCCACGTCCCGCGCGCTGGGCTTCGACATCGACTACCGCAAGCTCCTGTCGAGTTTCCAGAAGCGCGGGTATCTCTTACGCGCTTATTATTACACCGCGCTGGTCGAGGACCAGGAATATTCCTCGATCCGGCCGCTGATCGACTGGCTTGATTATAACGGTTTCAAGGTGGTGACCAAGCCCGCCAAGGAATTCACCGACTCGACCGGCCGCCGCAAGATCAAGGGCAACATGGACATCGAGCTGACCGTCGATGCGCTGGAGCTTGCCGACGTCGTCGACCACTATGTCATCTTCTCCGGCGACGGCGACTTCCGCACGCTGGTCGAGGCGCTGCAGCGGCGCGGACGCAAGGTGTCGATCATTTCGACCATGGCCTCGCAGCCGCCGATGATTTCCGACGATCTGCGCCGCCAGGCCGACCACTTCATCGACCTGATGACGCTGAAGAGCGACGTCGGCCGCGATCCGTCCGAGCGGCCGGTGCGCCGGCCGGAACCCGCCGAAGTCGACGAGGACGATTATTGACGCGCGGCGGCCT
>NZ_RZRY01001110.1:0-1484 GCF_003998035.1 Mesorhizobium sp. M2A.F.Ca.ET.039.01.1.1
ATGCTGTAGAGCAGCGCGACATAGGTTTGCATAGCTGGTTCGCCAGCCGATGGTTCAAACCAGGCGCGACTGGTCCACTGCCGCCGAGATGAAGCTCGCGAACAGCGGATGCGGCTCGAGCGGCCGGCTCTTCAGCTCGGGGTGGTACTGCACGCCGATGAACCAGGGATGGTCCGGATATTCGACCGTCTCCGGCAGCACGCCGTCGGGCGACATGCCGGCGAAGACCAGGCCGCACTCTTCCAGCCGTTGCTTGTAGTCGATGTTGACCTCGTAGCGGTGCCGGTGGCGCTCGGAAATCTGCGTGTCGCCGTAAATGTCCGCAATTTTCGAGCCCTTGGCGAGTTCGGCCTGGTAGGCGCCGAGCCGCATCGTGCCGCCGAGATCGCCGGTAGCCCGGCGCTTCTCAAGCATGTTGCCTTTCAGCCATTCGGTCATCAGGCCGACGACTGGCTCATCCGTCGGGCCGAACTCGGTCGACGAGGCGTGATCGACACCAGCCAGCGAGCGTGCCGCCTCGATGCAGGCCATCTGCATGCCGAAGCAGATGCCGAAGTAAGGCACTTTGCGCTCACGCGCGAACTTCGCCGCCAGGATCTTGCCCTCCGAGCCGCGCTCGCCAAAGCCGCCGGGAACGAGGATGCCATGCACCTTTTCCAGCCAGGGAGCGGGATCCTCCTTCTCGAAGATCTCGCTCTCGATCCAGTCGAGCTTGACCTTGACCCGGTTGGCGAGCCCGCCATGCGAGAGCGCCTCGATCAGCGATTTATAGGCGTCCTTGAGGCCGGTGTACTTGCCGACAACGGCGATGGTTACCTCGCCTTCCGGATTGTGGATGCGCTTGGACAGCGCCTGCCAGGGCTCCATGCGCGGTTTCGGCGCCGGGTCGATGCCGAAGGCGGCGAGCACTTCCGAATCGAGCCCCTCCTGGTGATAGGCCATCGGCACGTCGTAGATATGCGGCACGTCCAGCGCCTGGATGACGGCGCTTTCGCGCACGTTGCAGAACAGCGACAGCTTGCGCCGCTCCTCCTTCGGGATCGGCCGGTCGGCTCGCACCAGAAGGATGTCGGGCGCAATGCCGATGCCGCGCAGTTCCTTGACCGAATGCTGCGTCGGCTTGGTCTTCAGTTCGCCGGCGGTCGGGATATAGGGCATCAGCGTCAGATGCACATAGACCGCGTTGTTGCGCGGCAGGTCGTTGCCGAGCTGGCGGATCGCCTCCAGGAAAGGCATCGCCTCGATATCGCCGACCGTGCCGCCGATCTCGCACAGCACGAAATCGTAGTCGTCATTGCCGTCCAGCACGAAATGCTTGATCTCGTCGGTGACGTGCGGGATCACCTGCACGGTGGCGCCGAGATAATCGCCGCGCCGCTCGCGCTCGATGATGTTCTTGTAGATGCGGCCGGTGGTGATGTTGTCCTGCTGGTTCGCGGAACGCCCGGTGAATCGCTCGTAATGGCCGAGATCGAGGTCGGTCT
>NZ_RZRY01001111.1:0-1478 GCF_003998035.1 Mesorhizobium sp. M2A.F.Ca.ET.039.01.1.1
GGCCAGATAATCGATGCCGCCGCGCTCGCGGCCGGCGGCGCCGATGATCTGTTCGACGAAGGCGGCGTCGGTCAGGTCGCCCTTCGCGAAGGTCAGGCGATCGTCATAACCGGCAAGCGAGGCCGGACGTGTTTTCACGTCGATGGCGGTGACGGAAGCGCCGGCATCGAGCAACGCAAGCGCGATAGCCTCGCCCATGCCTCCGCCCGCGCCGGCCACCACCGCATGCCTGCCGGTGAAATCAAAGACGACCATCCGTCACCCCTCTTGATGTTGGCGCCAAGGCGCGATGGCGGGACAATAGGGGCGGATAAAAATTCCATCAAGCCGTATTCGAAAAAATTTGCCAAAATGGAAAATCGCGATATCGTGCCGCGATTGACGGCTTTCCTTTTGAGTGGATTCCAAGACCATGAACCTGCATTCCGGCGCGCGGACCTTCTCGGTGACCTCTCCTGTCGACGGCTCGATCTACGCCACGCGAAACTATGCCGACGGCGCCGTGATCGAGGCCGCGGTCGCCCGGGCTCGCGCAGCGTTGCCGGGCTGGCGGCGCACGCCGCTGGCCGAGCGCCTGGCGATCCTTCTGCGCTTCGGCGAGGAGATGAAGGCGCGCGCCGCCCCGCTTGCCGAAGCGGTGGCGTGGCAGATCGGCAGGCCCTTGTGGCAGGCCGACGAGACGCCCCGCTTGGCCCTGATCGGCGAACTGCTTGCAGGCGCTGCCCCGGAGACCTTGGCCGACATGCCGTATCCCTCGGATGAGAACATCCGCCGCTACGCCAAGCCGATGGCCGGCGGTCTGCATCTGTCGATCTGCGCCTGGAACTATCCGACCGCCATGCTCGGCTACCTGGTCACGTCGCCTCTTGCGGCAGGCAATGTGGTGATCTTCAAGCATTCGCCGCAGACGCCGTTGATCGCGGAGCTTGCCGAGGAGGCTTTCCGCGCGGCCGGCGGACCAGAAGGCGTGTTCCAGAGCCTGCATCTTGACCATCCGGACGCCGAGCGGCTGATCGCTTCCGGCGTCTTCAACGCCGTCAATTTCATCGGCTCGGTCAATGGCGGCCGGCGCGTGCATGCGGCAGCGGCCGGCACCTTCACCCAGGTGCATCTGGAACTCGGCGGCAAGGATCCGACCTATGTGCGCTCCGACGCCGACCTCGAAGCGGCTGTTCCGCTGATCGCCGAAGGTACTTATTCCAACGCCGGCCAGTCCTGCTGCTCGGTCGAGCGCATCTATGTCGATCGCCTGATTCATGACCGTTTCGTCGAGGCGCTGGTCGCCGAGACGGCGAAATGGTCGATCGGCCATCCAATCGGCGAAAAGCCGATGGTCGGCCCGGTGGTGCGTGGGGTTGCCGCCGACACCATCCGCGGCCTCACCGAAAGCGCGGTGCGAGCAGGGGCGAAGCGCCTGATGCCGCGGGATGGCGCCCTCAAGGCGGCAAGCCTCGGAACCGCCTATGTCGCGCCGGAGG
>NZ_RZRY01001112.1:0-1472 GCF_003998035.1 Mesorhizobium sp. M2A.F.Ca.ET.039.01.1.1
CCTCGTATTTGAGGCGGCTCGTCTCGCGGAAGCGGGATTGCCCCAGAAGCGCTCCTCTGATCATGCCGCCGAGGAACAGCAGGATGGTGAAGCCCAGCACGTCGTTCTCGACGCCGCCTTGCGCCAGCACGCAGGCCGCGGCGGTGAGAAGCGGCAGCGTGATGAAGTTGATCGAGGCCGGCGCGTGGGAGGTGCAGTAGGTGACCGAGCCGGCCGAGGTGCCGGCGAGCACGATCAGATAGAGCGGCGCCTGGGCGGTGGTGTATCCGTCGCTGAGCAGCGCCAGGAACGACCAGGCGACACCCGACGCCAGCGCCAGCAAGCCATAGAGGGAAAGCCGGGCGCCGACCGCCTGCTGCCGCTCGTCGGCCGCGCCCGACTGGGCGAGCGCGAGCACCACGCGAGCGCCATTGACCAGGGCGATGGCGGCAAACCAGGCCACTGCGGCAAGGCCGCCTCCCGACAACAGCTGCACCGCCAGGATTAGGGCTGCCAGCACCGTGCCGATAGGCATCGAGATGAAGACACCCTTGCTCAGATCGGCGAGCTGATCGCGCAGGATGCCGGCGTCCACGGCTCCGCCGCGCTCCCCGGAAGAGGGACCAGCAGCCAGCCGCTCATCATGCCTTGTCATGACCTAAGTGGTTAGGCGACCGGGATGAAAATCGTGTTAAGGATTTCAGCGGTTTACGGAGCATTTCCTAATTAGGAACTGACGGCGCCAGAAGCTCGGAGAAAACAGGGCGCCGATGGCCTAGCGGAATTGATCGCCATGGCACGGCGCGAGAAAAACCCTATCGTGTTTGTGTGACCGGCAAGCCCAAGCGGAGTTCCAACCCATGACCCTCACCAATCGAGACATCGTCGAGCTGACCGAATGGCGCCGCAAGCTGCACCGGCAGCCGGAAATTTCCAACGAGGAGGAGAAGACGGCGAAGGAAGTGGTGGACTTCCTCGCCGATACCGGGCCGGACAAGGTGCTGACGGGGCTCGGCGGCCATGGCGTGGTGGCGGTCTATGACAGCGGCCAGGCCGGGCCGACGGTGCTGTTCCGCTCCGAGCTCGACGCGCTGCCCATCGAGGAGCTTTCGGGCGTCGCGCATTCTTCGCAAGTGCCGGGCAAGTCGCATATGTGCGGGCATGACGGGCACACCGCGATCCTGGCCGCGCTCGGCCGCCAGTTCGGACGTGACAGGCCGGCGCGGGGCCGTGTCGTGCTGATGTTCCAGCCGGCCGAGGAGACCGGAAACGGCGCGGCCGGCGTCGTCGCCGATCCGCGCTTCGCCGAGATCGCGCCGGACTTCGCGTTTTCGCTGCACAATCTGCCCGGCGTGCCGTTCGGCGAGGTGCGGCTCAAGGCCGGCACTGTCAATTGCGCCTCGCGCGGCATGCGCATCGTGCTCGAGGGCAAGACCGCGCATTCCTCGATGCCGGAAACCGGCACCTCGCCGATGCCGACGGTGAGCGAGCTG
>NZ_RZRY01001113.1:0-1469 GCF_003998035.1 Mesorhizobium sp. M2A.F.Ca.ET.039.01.1.1
CTTCAGCGGGATGCCGAGCAGCTGCGCCATCTCGCCGGCATCGGGACCCAGGATATGAGCGCCGAGCACCTTCCTGGACGCGCCGTCGACCACCAGCTTCATCAGCATCTTCTCGTCGCGGCCGGACAGCGTGTGCCGCATCGGACGGAAGGACGCGCGATAGATCTCGACATCGGGGAAGCGCTTGACCGCGTCGTCCTCCGACAGGCCGACGGTTCCAATCTCCGGCTGGGAGAATACAGCGGTCGGGATGGTGTCGTGATCCGACGCGGTCGGATTGCCCTTGAAGGCGGTCTCGATGAAGCACATCGCCTCGTGGATAGCGACCGGCGTCAGTTGCACGCGATGGGTGACGTCGCCGATTGCCCAGATGTTGTCGATGTTGGTGCGCGAATATTGGTCTACCATGATCGCGCCCGTCTTGCCGAGTTCGACGCCGACGCCTTCCAGGCCCATATTCTCGGTGTTGGGAATGCGCCCGATCGCCAGCATGACTTGGTCGACCGTGAGGGTCTGACCGCTTGACAGCAGCACATCTAGCCTGCCTTCAGGCGTCTTGCGCACCCATTCCGAAACCGCGGGGCAAAGAATCTTGATGCCCTTCTTCTCCATGGTCTCATGCAGCGAGCGGCGCAGATCCATGTCGAAGCGGCTGAGGATTTCCTGGCCGCGATAGACCAGCGTGGTGTCAACGCCCAAGCCGTGGAAAATGTTGGCGAACTCGACGGCGATATATCCGCCGCCCTCGATCATGATCGCCTTTGGCAGTTCCTTGAGATCGAAGGCCTCGTTGGAGAAGATGCAGTACTCATGGCCCGAAAGCGCCGGATGCGGCGCCGGCCTGCCGCCGGTGGCGATCAGGATCTGGTCGGCGCTGACGGTGCGGTCTTCGGCAACCAGGTAGACGGAATGCGGGTCGACCAGCACGGCGCGCGAGTGGAAGGTCTCGCCGCCTGAGCCCTCGACATTCCTCTTGTAGATCGCTTCGAGCCGCGCGATCTCCTTGTCCTTGTTGGCGACCAGCGTCTTCCAGTCGAAGCTCGCCTCGGGCACCGTCCAGCCATAGCCGGCGGCATCAGTGAAATGCTCTGGAAATTGCGAGGCATAGACATAGAGCTTCTTCGGCACGCAGCCGCGGATGACGCAGGTGCCGCCGAAGCGGTATTCCTCGGCGATGGCGACGCGCTTGCCGAGGGCCGCCGCCACCCGGGCCGCCCTGACCCCACCGGACCCGCCGCCGATGACGAACAGATCATAGTCATAACCGGCCATCGTGGTGGGCTCCTGGGGATGAGAAAGACGGGTCACAGGTAGGCTGCCAAGCGGCAAAAGAAAAGCCCGGGCAAAGCCGGGCTTTGTGGTCCAGCGGCCGACGGCCGAATTGAAGCCGATCAGTTCGCGGAATTGTCGGCGGGCGCCGAGCCATCGGCCGGAGCGGAATTGTCGGCCGGCGCGGTGGCGTCCGGAGC
>NZ_RZRY01001114.1:0-1469 GCF_003998035.1 Mesorhizobium sp. M2A.F.Ca.ET.039.01.1.1
CTATTGCGGCCACGAATACACACTTGCCAATGCCCGCTTCGCGGTGACGGTCGACCCGGGCAATCCGCTGCTGAGGCAGCGCGCGGCAAGGATCGAGGCGCTGCGCGCCGACAACAAGCCGACGCTGCCGACGACCATCGGCGAGGAACTGTCGACCAACCCGTTCCTGCGCTGGCACGACCCGGCGATCCGCAAGCATCTCGGCATGGAGAAAGCCGGCGACGCCGAGGTGTTTGCCGAGATCCGCAAGCGCAAAGATAATTTCTAACTCCACCGCATAAAGCGACATGAGTCGAACCAAAGACCGCCAATGACCAGCGCCGCCGAGATCATCGCAACGCTAGGCCTTGAGCCGCATCCCGAGGGCGGCTGGTTTGCCGAGACGTTTCGCGACGCCGCAGGCGGCCCACGCGGTCATTCCACCGCGATCTACTTCCTCCTCGAGCAAGGCCAGCTTTCAGCATGGCATCGGGTGAAGGACGCGGCCGAGGTCTGGCATTTTTATGCCGGCGCGCCGCTGGAGCTGTCGATGCATGAGGAGGGCGCAGGCGTGGTCATCGAGCAGGTGCTTGGCACGGCCCTTGCCGCGGGCGAGCGGCCGCAGGTCGTCGTACCGGCCGGCTGGTGGCAGTCGGCGCGCAGCTTAGGTGAATGGACGCTGGTCGGCTGCACCGTGGCGCCGGGCTTCGATTTCGCCGCTTTCGAGCTGGCTGAGCCCGGCTGGCGGCCGGTCTAGGCCAGCAGAAACCCCAGCGTGATCGCCAGCTGGGCGGCGTAATAAAGCACCCAGACCGCGTAGCGCATCCACAGGCGCTGCGGCGAGATCGCCGCGAGCAGGAAGCGCTCGGTCGCCAGCAACCCGTCCGAAGCGATGAACAGCACCGCGCCGGCGATGACCCATGCGCTGCCGGTGGTGAGCGCCGAAATGCCCATGGCGAGGATCGCCGCGACATAGACGGCGATCGGGATGCGCAGTTGCGGGCCGACGCGGCGCCAGAGCGCTGCAAGCATGACGATGCTGAATGCGGCCATGGCGAGCGCGATCGCGCCCCGCCAGGATTCGGCGCTCAACAGTCGGAGCCCGCCACCCGCCTGCGAGAACAGCGCGACATAGGCGACATGGCCGGCGAGGAAGCTCGCCAGCCCGCCGAGGAAGGCCTTTTCGCCGTCGCGCGACAGGAAGGCGTCGCCGATGGCGCTCAAGCCCAGCGCTGCGACGAGCA
Organism: Mesorhizobium sp. M2A.F.Ca.ET.039.01.1.1; assembly: GCF_003998035.1. NCBI lineage: Bacteria > Pseudomonadati > Pseudomonadota > Alphaproteobacteria > Hyphomicrobiales > Phyllobacteriaceae > Mesorhizobium > Mesorhizobium sp. M2A.F.Ca.ET.039.01.1.1. The sequence goes on from NZ_RZRY01001114.1 coordinate 1,224, forward strand.
GCAGCGGACCGCCCTGCATGACGGCAAGCACGGCCAGCAAGGCGACTGCAAGCGTCTTTGCCGCCGTGCGCGTCCATTTCGCCGGCATGTCGAGCGCAAAGGCGTAGATCACGGCCGCGACGAACGAGAACAGAAGCGTCGCGTTGGCGTTGGCCTCGATGCCGCCGGGAAACGGCATCATGCGTTCACCTCCTTGACCGCCGGCTTGCGCATCAGCAGAGACTTCGCGGCCAGCGCAGCACCCCC
>NZ_RZRY01001115.1:0-1469 GCF_003998035.1 Mesorhizobium sp. M2A.F.Ca.ET.039.01.1.1
TTGTCGAACGGCGCCAACGCGGCGAGCTGTTCGACGAGTTCGACAGTAGGCTCGTTCGAACGATGGTTGAAGGTGTGGTAGACAGCTAGCCTGCGCATCTGGCGGTCAGCCGCGTCAGCCAGCCGGCTGTCGCTGAAGCCAAGCGATGCGCACCACAGTCCGCCCATTCCCTCAATGTAGCGTTTGCCGGCGTCATCGATGATGGTCGCGCCCTCGCCGGCCATGATGGTCAACGGGCCATGATCCTCATGCAGGCGCGGATCCGTTTGGGAATGAAAGTGCCTGGCCATGTCCAGCACGCGCAATTCGTTCTTCATCAAAATTCTCCTTCGCAACCAGATGGGCGATTGCGAAAGCGACAAATATCTTATAAGTTATAAGTTGTCGAGTAAAATGAAATCCTGGGAGTCACGCTCAATGCCAAACCCGCCCACCCCATCAGATATCGCCTTACGACCCGACGACGAGCAGATCGCCCTTTTGCGGGACAAGGCCGAGTTCATACGGCTCGAGACGCTGCGCCTCATCCAGATTGCCAAGGTTGGCCACTATTCGTCGGTGTTTTCCTGCGCGGAGATATTCGCCACGCTCTACTACGATGCGATGCGGCTCAAGCGCGGCGAGCCGCAATGGCCGGATCGCGACCGCTTCCTTATGGGCAAGGGACACGCCGCGGTCGGCCTCTATCCACTGCTGGTCGACTGGGGTTTCTTCTCCAAGGACATTCTCGATGGCTATACTCGGCTGGGTAATCCGCTTGGCGATCATCCTGACATGCGTAAGGTGCCCGGCGTCGATTTCAGCTCCGGCTCGATCGGTCATGCCCTTTCCGCTGGCCTGGGCATGACACTTGGCTGTCGCGCGGCCGACCGGCAATTTGACGTTTACGTCCTGCTCGGCGACGGCGAGATGCAGGAGGGCCAGGTTTGGGAAGCTGCACTATCGGCGGCCCACCACAAGGCCGGCAACCTGATCGCCATTGTCGACCGTAACGGATACCAGCTCGACGGTCAGGTTGACGACATCATCGGTATAGAGCCGTTGACAGACAAATGGGCAGCATTCGGCTGGCAGGTGCACGAGGTCGACGGTCATGACGTGGCCGCACTCGCGACGCTTCTGAGACAGCTAAAGGCCGAGACAAATCGAACTCGGCCCGTCTGCATCATAGCCAAAACCTCCAAAGGTAAGGGCGTCGGTTACATGGAAACCGAACCCGGCTGGCATCTGGGCTATCTGGCGCCGTCCGACGAGGCCTTGGCTGCCGATGAAATCAAGCGTGGAGGCAAAGCGCAATGAACGGCCCGACCGATCCCAACTCCTGGCAATACCGCCAGATCAACGCACGCGCACCTGGCCTGAGCTACCTGGCCAACGCACTCATTAATCTGGTCGAAGAGGGTCACCCCATCTTGGTGGGCACGGCCGACCTGCAATATTCAAACGGGCTGGTTCGGTTCGCGCAACGC
>NZ_RZRY01001116.1:0-1468 GCF_003998035.1 Mesorhizobium sp. M2A.F.Ca.ET.039.01.1.1
CGAGCGCGGCTTCCCGGTGAGCGAAGTGGTGGCGCTGGCGTCGCGGCGCAGCCAGGGCACCGAAGTGTCCTTCGGCGACCGCACGCTGAAGGTCAAGGCGCTCGACACCTACGATTTTTCCGACACCGACCTCTGCGTCATGTCGGCCGGCGGCAACGTCTCCAAGGAATGGTCTCCCAAGATCGGCAAGCAGGGCTGCGTCGTCATCGATAATTCGTCGGCCTTCCGCTATGACCCGGACGTGCCGCTGATCGTGCCGGAGGTGAACCCGGACGCGGTCTCGCTGTTCTCGCGCAAGAACATCATCGCCAATCCGAACTGCTCGACGGCGCAGCTGGTCGTCGCGCTGAAGCCGCTGCATGACGTCGCCACCATCAAGCGCGTCGTCGTCGCCACCTACCAGTCGGTGTCGGGCGCCGGCAAGGAAGGCATGGACGAGCTGTTCACGCAGACCCGCGCGGTGTTCGTCGCCGACCTGGTCGACGTCAAGAAGTTCACCAAGCGCATTGCCTTCAACGTCATCCCGCAGATCGACGTTTTCCTCGATGACGGCTCCACCAAGGAAGAGTGGAAGATGGTGGCCGAGACCAAGAAGATGCTCGACCCCAAGATTAAGCTGACGGCGACCTGCGTGCGCGTGCCGGTCTTCATCGGCCATTCGGAAGCGGTCAACATCGAGTTCGAGAAGCCGATCACGGCGGACGAGGCGCGCGAGATCCTGCGCGAAGCGCCGGGATGCCAGGTGCTCGATAAGCGCGAGAACGGCGGCTACATCACGCCGCTGGAATCGGCCGGCGAGGACGCCACCTTCATCTCGCGCATCCGCGAGGATTCGACCATCGACAACGGCCTGTCGATGTGGGTCGTCTCCGACAATCTGCGCAAGGGCGCGGCGCTCAACGCCGTGCAGATCGCCGAGCTGCTGGTCGAGCGCGGCCTGATCCAGCCGAAGAAGAAGGCGGCGTAGTTCTCGCTCACGGGCCGTATCGCCGCTGCCGCGGCGGGCCCTCCGCGGGGGCGCCGGACGACCGGCGGCCCGCAGTCGCGGGCTCGGCCTTCGGTAGTTTGTTTCGCTCACGGGCCGTATCGCCGCTGCCGCGGCGGGCCCTCCGCGGGGGCGCCGAATGATCGGCGGCCCGCAGTCGCGGGCTCGGCCTTCGGCCGTCGTTTTCGCTCACGGCCCGCACCGCCGCTATCGCGGCTGGGCCTCCGCGGGGGGCGCCGGACGACCGGCGGCCCGCAGTCGCGGGCTCGGCCTTCGGCCGTTTGTTCTCGCTCACGGAGGACGCGGCTGTGTCGAGGCTAGCGGAAGCGGATGACTTCGATGAAGGCCTTGCGTCTGACGATGAACTCCCGCAGCAGCGGCAGGAAGAAGGCTTTGCTGAAGCGTCCGATCGGCGGCTCGGGTTCGAGATAGAAGGACTTGCCGACGAGATCGGAGTTGAACTCGTCGAGGATGATCCACAAC
>NZ_RZRY01001117.1:0-1458 GCF_003998035.1 Mesorhizobium sp. M2A.F.Ca.ET.039.01.1.1
CTCCGAGGAGGACGGCAAGGCGCTGATCGAGGAGATCCTGTCAGCCGGCCTCGAGCAAGGCATCGTCGGCGACGCGGTGGTGTCGGCAAGCCTGGCCCAGGGCGACGCCTTCTGGAATTTCCGCGAGACGCTGCCCGAATGCCAGAAGCCTGAGGGGGCCTCGATCAAGCACGACATCTCCGTGCCGATCGCCTCGATCCCCGACTTCATCGATAAGGCGGCCGGCGTGGTGGAAGGCGTCTGCCCCGGCGCGCGTGTGGTCTGCTTCGGCCACATGGGCGACGGCAATCTGCACTACAACATCTCGCGTCCGGTGGATTGGCAGGACGAGCCGTTCCTCGAGCTCTATCACCCGATGAACAAGGCCGTGCACGATGTCGTGCGCTCCTTCCACGGCTCGATCTCGGCCGAGCACGGCATAGGTCAGCTGAAGCGCGACGAGCTGATCGCCACGGCGCCGCCGATGGCCATCGACCTGATGCGCCGGGTGAAGGCCGCCTTCGATCCCGCAGGCATCATGAATCCCGGTAAGGTTATCTGATCCTTCCCATATCTGGTGGACGGTCGCATTCCGATAACCATCCCTGAGATCAGCAAAATTTAACCGACTTTCTTAAGCGCGCCGGTAAGAAGCCAGCGCTAACATTTCTTCCCATAACGAGGCCGGAAAAACCGGCCCTGAGAGAACCGGAAAACGGCCCTCAGGAGTAACAGGGAAGACATCGATGAACACTGGACTGAAGCCAGTCTGGGCCGGGCGCAACATGCGTCTCGACCCATTTCGCCTGCCGCAGATGGTGAGCTACGCCACCCGCGACGACTATGGCGATGTGACCTTCACCATCGACCAGCGCGGCGCCGTCATCCGCCGCATGCTGGAGATGAGCGGTTTGCCGGCGATCATCGCGCTGCCCGCCAAGGCGTTCCGCGGCGTTGCCGCGCGCGCCATGGAGGATCCGGACGGCAACGTCACCGTGACGCTCGAGCTCCTGCACAATGATCCGATGCTCTCGGTGCCGCTGCTGGTCGCCGACGATCTCGAGGACGTCGCCGCCGACTGGCGCGCCTGGGCCGACGCCTATCGCCTGCCGATGCTGCTGATCGAGGCCGACGGCATTGCCCGCACGCTGGAAGAATCGCTCGGCGCCGCCATCAAGGCGCTGCCGCCGCAGGAGCGCCGCAAGGGCCGCGTCTCCACCACGCGCCGCCCGCGCTTCCTCGCCCGCCGCAAGGCCGGCAATCTGGGCCTGAGGCTCGTCATCGACGGCCAGGAGATCATTGCAAGGGAGTAGGTTTCTTCTCCCCGTCTCTATACGGGGAGAAGTGCCCGGTGTCCGAACCGGATAGATAGGTAACAGAATGGACCGATTAGATGGGTGACAGTTTTCTTGCCAGCCGGGAGGACCGGCGATGGTTTGGCGAGAGACTGGCATCATGGATGAGCGGCTTCGTTTTGTT
>NZ_RZRY01001118.1:0-1457 GCF_003998035.1 Mesorhizobium sp. M2A.F.Ca.ET.039.01.1.1
CCCGCGACATGGGCAAGAAAGCCGGCGAGGCGCTGCAGCGAGATCAGGCTGTCGCGGACCGAGGAGGCGAGGTCCTCCTTGCGGCCGATGCCTTTCAGGAGCTCCTGGAAATCGCGGTTGCGCTTCGAAGCCTTGGTCGAGCGCGCCTGGAAAATGTCGCGCGAAATCGCCTCGACCTCCCGGCCGGCGCGCTCGAGGATGTCGGCCAGGCGATCGACGATCGCCTCGAGAAGGCCGATCAGGATGGTGTCGCCGCTGGTGCAGCCGGTCGCCACCTTTTCGGCGCGCAGCGGGAAGGTCTTGAAGGCCTTGGGTTCGTGGTAGCGGATGGTGATCAGCCGATTGCCGGCAAGCGCGAAGGTCACCGGCGACATCAAAGGATCGTCGGCCTCGGTCTGTGCCGGCAGCACGGCGGTCATGAAGTAGCCGCCGTCCTCGACATAGAGGCGGCTCGATATCTCGATCTCCTCCATCTCCTCACGGGTCGGGATGGCTATGCCCAGCCAGCTCTCGATGCGCGCCTCTTCCTCCTTGGTCGGGTTGAAGAGGTCAGCCCAGACGACCCTGTCGCCATCCGCCGCGAGATCCTCGGTGAGACGCAGGCGGTCATTGTCCACGACGAAGGCCTTTATCATCGCCGGGTCTCCTGAAGGATCAGGTGTTGAACTTGAACAGCATGATGTCGCCGTCCTGGACGACATACTCCTTGCCTTCGTCGCGCGCCTTGCCGGCTTCCTTGGCGGCCACTTCACCGCCCAGCGTGACGAAGTCGTTGTAGGAGATGGTCTGGGCGCGGATGAAGCCGCGCTCGAAGTCGGTATGGATGACGCCGGCCGCCTGCGGCGCCTTATCGCCCTTGTGGATCGTCCAGGCGCGCGTCTCCTTCGGTCCGACGGTGAAGTAGGTGATCAGATGCAAGAGTTCGTAGCCGGCGCGGATCACCTTGTTGAGGCCGGGCTCGTCGAGGCCGATCGAGGCTAGGAACTCCATTTCCTCCTCGTCGGAAAGCTGGGCGACCTCCGCCTCGATCGCCGCCGAGATCACCACCGTGCCGGCACCCTGGGCTGCCGCCATCTTCTCCACCGCCCTGGTGTGCTCGTTGCCCGTGGCGGCGTCCGCCTCGGCGACGTTGCAGACATAGAGAACGGGATGCGAGGTGAGCAGGTTCAGCCCCTGCAGGATGCGCAGATCCTCCGCCGCGATGCCGTTGAGCAGGAAGCGCGTCGGCTTGCCGGCCTGCAGCAGTTCGAGCGACGCCTCCATCATCGGCAGGACGGCCATGGCTTCCTTGTCCTTGCCGGCGGCGCGCTTGCGGACCTGGGCGATGCGGCGCTCGAGGCTTTCGAGGTCGGCAAGCATCAGCTCGGTCTCGACCGTCTCGGCGTCGGCGACCGGATCGATGCGACCCTCGACATGGGTGATGTCGTCATCCTCGAAGCAGCGCAGCACATGCACGA
>NZ_RZRY01001119.1:0-1456 GCF_003998035.1 Mesorhizobium sp. M2A.F.Ca.ET.039.01.1.1
CTCTAGGCAGGGTCGGTTCGCCTATCAAAAAGTCACGGCAACCCGCTCCAGCCCGTGGAAATGATAAGTGTCGCGGAAGCGCGGCGTCTCCGCCAGGCGTAGTTCCGGCAGCCGGTCGAACAGCGTCTTCAGCGAGACCTGCAACTCAAGCCGCGCCAGCGGCGCGCCGATGCAGAAATGGATGCCGGCGCCGAAGGAGACATTCTTCTGGTCCGCGCGGGCCGGATTGAAGGTGTCGGGCTCGGCAAAAGCCTGGGGATCGTGATTGGCCATGCCGAGCAGAAGCGCGACCACCTCGCCGGGCTTGACCACGATGCCTGGTGACACTTCGATCTCCTCATAGGCATAGCGCAGGAACATGTGCAGCGGCGCGTCGTAGCGCAGGCATTCCTCAACTGTCGCGGCATTCGCCTCGGGTGTCGCGAAGAAGCGGCGCGGATCGCCACCTTGCGCCAGGATCGAGCGCACCGCATTGCCGGTCTGGTGCACCGTCGCTTCATGACCGGCGTTAAGAAGCAGGATGGCCGAGGACACCAGCTCGTCTTCCGACAGCCTCTGGCCGTTGTCCTGGGCCTCGATCAGCAGGGAAAGCAGATCGTCGCCCGGCTTCTTGCGCCGCTCGGCGACGTAGCCGCGCAGGAACGCGGCAAAATCGCGTGCGTCGCGGTTGGCTGTGTCCTCGGTTTCGCGTGTGCGGCCATGCATGTACATGGCGACCATCTGGTGCGACCAGTCGAGCAGTTGCGGCCCCATCTCGACTGGAACGCCGAGCATCTCGGCGATGATGGTGATCGGCAAAGGCGAGGCGTAGGCCGGCAAAAGGTCGACGCCGTCTGGCTCGAAGCGGTCGACCAACTCGTTGGCCAAGGCCTCGATTCGTGGCCTGAGCCGTTCGACCTGGCGCGAGACGAAGGCGCGGTTTACCAGCGTTCTGAGCCGCGTGTGCACCGGCGGCTCGAGTTCCAGCATGGAGTTGGCCTCGATCGCATCAAAGGCCACGAGGTGCGAGCGGTCTTCGCCAACGCCGCGGCTGTCGGGAATCCCCGCCGGGTTCTGGCGGCCGAAACGGCGGTCGCGCAGCAAGCGGTTGACGTCGTCAAAGCCGCCGAAGCACCAGAAGCCGTAGTCTTCCCAGAAGAAGGCGTTGGCGGTGCCACGCAGGAAGGCATAGGCCTCGTAAGGGTTCTGCACGAAGGCCGGCTCGTGCGGATCGAGATGCAGGCGGCGACGGGTCGGGTCGAAGGCGAGATAGGCTGGCATCATGGTAGATCTTTAGCGCGCCTTGGCAGCGCGATGCCAGACAATGTCTTGGCGCCCGAGGCGGAGAAGCGTTGAGCCAGCCCTCAGTGTCCCGTCTTCAGGATGCTCGCCACCTTGGCGGCAATCGCCGCGTCCAGCGCCGGCCAGTTCGCCAGCAGCTCGCGCGGAAAGCGGAAGGTGAGGCTGAGATCGTCGC
>NZ_RZRY01000111.1:0-13253 GCF_003998035.1 Mesorhizobium sp. M2A.F.Ca.ET.039.01.1.1
CGAACCTCGCGGTCGTCCGGCCTGCTGGTCTGGTAGCGAACCGTCATGCGGCAACAGCCGATGGCTTTACACGCCCGCCGTTTGCTCATCCCGAAGCCTTCCTTCAGGCGAGCGACAGCTTTCCGCTTGGCGGCGGGCGTCACCATTTCTTTCCCACAAGGTCCTTCAACGCGGCATTGTCGAGCATGGCGTCGGCCAGAAGCCGCTTCAGGCGCGTGTTCTCGTCCTCCAGCCCTTCAGGTCGCCGAGCCTCGGTGACATCCATCCCGCCGAAGCGGGCCTTCCAATTGTAGATCGAGGCGTCGCTGACCCCGTGCTTGCGGCACAGATCGCCAACCGATACCCCGGCCTCGTGTTTCTTCAAAATTCCGATGATCTGCTCTTCAGAGAAGCGGCTGCGTTTCATGTCCTGATCCTCTGGATGGGCCAGAACGAACTTCAAACCGGATTAGATCAGAGGGGCAAGGCCTCGGCGCGGTCGTCGACCTCTTCACCCCAGCCGAATGTGCCAACTACTTCAAAGCCGCAGGATATGACCTGGATCAGATAGGACGTGCTCCAATGGTTTACACCTGACAGGAGTCCGGCCCCCACAACCGTTTCGCAATGAGGAGCAGCGCTGCCGCTGCTCCTCCAATCACACGACGGATTCACGATGCGGCAACTCGAGCCATGATTTCGGATCGAATGGCCGATGCGGTGTATAGTGAGGCATCCAGCGGCAAATCCCCAAATGCCAGTTGACACAGAAGATAATTAGCACCTGCCTCTTCCAGCTGATCAAGGAGAGCTTTTCGGACAGAATCTGCCGTTCCCACGACGCACAATTCACTTTCAATTGCTGCATCGAAGTTCAAAGGCAAGTTTGGTGGAGTGGAAATGGCATTTAGTTCGTATAGAAATTTGAAGCTATTGAGCCATCGTTCATAGGCAGGTGCTGCGAGCAAATACGCATCTGTTTCAGAACGCCCTATCACCACCATTCGGAGCAATCCAAGAAATGGCGCTTGCTGGCCAATGTCAGCATCGTGAATTCGGGCGGCGCGGAACGCGTCGGTAACGCTGCGAACAGAAGTGGAAGGTCCGACGCAGGCGATGTTTGCCCCATTCGCAGCGGCCCAGCTAGCCGGCTCGGGTCGATTGGTGGCGATCCATGTCGGCGGATGGGGATATTGGTGAGGTCTCAACGTCAGCGGAACATCTTTCAACTCAAAGTGGCGGCCCTGATAAGAAAGCGTCCCGCCTTTCATCGCATTGATGAGAATCTCACTGGCCTCCGCATACTGTTCTGGTGCTGCTTCTACAGCAACCCCGAAGTATCCCAATTCAGTGGGAGCAGAGCCGCGCCCTATGCCGAGTTCAAGCCTGCCGCCGCTCAACTGATCAAGCATGCAGATCTCCTCGAAGGCACGCAGCGGATGATAGAGCGCAAGTAGCATTACCATGGGACCAACACGAAGACTGCGGGTTCGCTGGGCGACGCTCGCTAAGAACAAATTCGGTGATGGACCTCTGCCATGCGGCGTACAGTGGTGCTCGGCGAGATGATACGCATAAAAGCCATAGCCATCGCACGCTTCTGCTAGGCTCAGCCGATCTGCATATTGTTGTGCGATGTCATCGCCGTTTTCGTCCAGATGATCGAAGATGCCGAAGGTCAGGCCCGAAGCGGAAATTTTCTTCAATTAATTGTTCTCCAAATTACCTATTATTTATTCGCTAATCATCATAGCTGGCGACATATCAGCACCTATTACTTGGCGCTTAATGTGAATTGACTTAATGCTTGTGCACACCGCGATTCTTCTTAAAGCTCATACAGACGCGTTTGGCGGCAGCAAGGAATTTGTCCATCTGCTCTGTGGTGCCAATGCTGACGCGAATACAGTTCTTCAAATCTACGTCAGGAAAGCTGGCGATGAGGATCGCCTGCTCTTTCAACGCGGCTTGCCAGCATGAGCCCTCCTGTCCCGCCGGCACACGGGCCAGCAAAAAGTTTGCGTGGGAGGGTGTTACGGAAAAGCCAAGTTGCAACAGCGCCAGGGTCACTCGCTGTCGTTCATGCTTGATGTGCCTGTGGTTCTCTTCGTAGGCGTGGCGATGCGCAAGAATGCTTTTCCCGACCGCCTGCCCGATCACGTTCATGTTGAAGACATTCTGGATGTTGCGCAGCCTGCCAATGATTTCTGGGTGACCGAAACCGAAGCCGACTCGCACGCCAGCAGCAGCATAGCTCTTTGAAAAAGTCCTCAAGATCAAAAGATTCGGATGTCTATTGACGAGGCGCAGGGCATTGTCGGGTGCGAAGTCAACGTAGGCCTCATCCAAGACGACCAAGCGATCTGCTTGCTCCACAAGGCGTTCGATTTCGGCCACCGGCACGAATGTTCCGGTCGGATTGTTCGGATTAGCCAACAGAATGAACTTCGCGTCTTTTGCGGGGCCGGACAGCAGTTTTTCTATCGGCAGGGGATGAGCTTCGCTCGATGCGATTTCGAGAAACTCGGCACCCTGCAACATGGCAAGTTTACGGTTGAACGAAAATCCGGGCGACAGCATCGCCACTCTATCTCCTGGGGCGAGGAAAGCTCTGTAGATGAGTCCGAGCAGCTCCGACGAACCGTTGCCGGCAATCACCTGATCTTTGGAAAATCCGTAAGCATCGGAGGCAGCTGCCCTTAAGCTGAGATTGTCGTCTTCCGGATAAAGATACTGGTGTTCGATCGCAGCAATTGCACTTTGCATTACGCTCTTCGGCAACGGAAACGGGTTCTCGTTCGTATTTAGCTTAACGCAATTTGCATCCGTCGCTGGTCCGTTGGACGAGAGAGCATCTAATTTGCTGGCCACCGGCGAAAAAAGCGAAAGCACGGTCTTCAGTTTTGCATCGCACATGTTCTTCTCCGTTTTTCAGTCCCGCAGGGCATGTGACATGAGGCAATAGTTGATCGTGACTTGATCGACGTTCGGCTATATCAGCGCTGCCTTCCCACCCTGGTGGGGATCGCCGACCACGGTTTGGATTTGACACCGGCAAGCTGTCGAGAACCTGATGACGACCCAACGTGTGGCCGACGGCCGATTCGGCGCAACAGACGGTGTTTCAACATCGCATCGTCCTCAAAGCCGCATGCAGGGCCTGCACGACAGCCCGTCTCCAGCGCCCGCAGATAGGTGGAAGCCGAAGTCTTGCCGAACCTCAGTTGCTCTGCCACCTGGCCCACCGGACTGCCCTGTTTATGGGTCAGGCGCAGGATATCTCTGACGCTCGTTCGTCTTGCTTGCTTCCGTCTTGGCATGGGCTCTCTCGGTTTGCTGATGAGAGAGCCAAATACCGGCTCATCTGAGCATGAGACGCAGGCCTGACGATATGGAGCGTCGCTGTGGCGCGCGTAGCCAAGAGGGTTCGCCTCGGTGGCGGGGCATGCAAGACGGCGCACCTCCTTAGCCATCCTGTCCCATCGTCTCAGATCGTGAGGCGCACCTTATAGTCGGTGAGGAGATCTTGCAGGGTCAGGTTACGCCCTAGCGCTTAAGGTTGTTGGTCGCACCGAGCAAGCGCGGGACCTGTCGACGGACAACAGCGGTGCCACTGCCGGCACTAGGTCGTCCAGCATCGCAGTGAACCGCGTACGTAGTATTTTGTCGTAGGCGGCATTCTGGATAGCCGGATACGGGCTCTTCACCCGCTGCACCACCGATTGCGGGATGATGTCGCGAGAAACATTCACGGATTTCGTAAAAAAAGTGTACCCGCCGAAGAGCCCCACTCGCGGGGGCGGTGCAGCACCACCTCGGTGTCACTGCTCGTGTTCATGCGATGGACTAGGCCGGCCAGCTGTTGACGCAGCTCGCGGTAGTTGTAAGTCTCACCCGTGTAGACGAGCACCAAGTCAGGTCGGCCATCCTCCTGGAGCATCCTCGGCTGACGGCCGCCCTGGATATCGATGATTGCCAGGCGGTGGTGTCCCAGCGCCGCAGGCCCGCCGATCCAAGTCCCCTCGTCGTCCGGACCGTGGTTCGCTATGGTGGCCGTCATATCGGCAAGCTCCCTTCGCGCATCGGGACCTCCGAGGTCTCGATTGAAGTCGATCCATTCACAGATGCCGCACAGGTTATGTCGCCGCATTTGGGGCGAAGCAGATATAAGGCCAGTGGGAAACCATCGAGGCAAAGTGACGGATCTAGCCCAGCTACGATCCGCATCCGACATTGTCGGACATCGGACAGCACCGCGATTCGCTGCATAGGAAGCCTGGAGTCGCGATTTCCCTTGGGGGAATCAGCGCATGAAAGGAGAGCTGGGTCGTGTCTGCCGAAATGAGAAATTGCTCCCCCTTATTGCCTCACCGAGGAATGTTACCCAGCGCGATAGACGGACATGCCCTACCTCCCCCCGTTGCAGCTGAGGGAGATAGGGGCCAGCTCTTCATTCAACCCTCATGGAGGATGATCAGCCCAGCCATTTCCATGCGCCGGCCTTCACAAGCCGTGCACCATTCAGGTTCTTTTCCTTGAAGCGCGACGATCCTTGTCAGACGTCGCAACACTTGCTGCCGAGAGCACGAGCTCTTCCTCGAGCATGCCTTGATCTGCGCCTCGAACGGCTCGCACATGCTGGGTTTCAACGACTTCGCAGAGGTTGATATTCTGCAGTGACTTCGTCTCGCTGCTGCACGGCATTGACGCTGGGAGCCATGCTCGCGTGGCGCAATTGTGCTGAAGCCGGTGCCCACGGCAACGTTTCTTAACCCGCCCCAGATCCTGGCGTTTGGCTATTTCCGACATTCGTGTCCGGCTTCGGACAAAGGCCGGGTTTGCCGAACGGAGTCGCACCCAATTTCCAGTGCTGCTTGAGCAATAATATCGACCGGCATTACTGCACAACACGAAAGTTGCTGCAAAAACCGAAGTGAACCCAAGGCATCGGGTCAATTGGCATGGCGCTTGCGACTCGGTCGATAGAACGCAGTCAAAATCACGGTTGCAGACCATGCCTACCTCTCAAAGCTCGATAAAGCACGCGAGCGAAATTCCCCGTCTCCGCGGAAGCTCGTCGCCTTTAAACGTGCCTGCTCGGGGGCGGTCTTGCACAAGACCGGTCCGAGGCAACCACGCCAAGGCGCGAGGCTGCCGGAACTGTCGACCGAAGTCGATGCCGCTTCAGTTTAACCGAAAAATGCACCGTACCACTTTGGCCTGGGAGCAAATCAATGACCGACAGAAAGAACGTTCCTCTCGTGACCTTTCGCACGCGTGTTCGCGATGAGTCGATCGGGGGGCCAAATCCTTATCGGTGGGAGAACAAGACCTCCGACGATTATTTCGGGGGCAAGCGCGTCATCCTGTTCTCGCTGCCTGGCGCCTTCACCCCGACCTGCTCGACCTTCCAACTGCCCGATTTCGAAAAACTCTATGATCAATTTCTGGAACTGCGAATTGACGCGATCTACTGCGTCTCGGTCAACGATGCTTTCGTCATGAATGCGTGGGGAAAGTCCTTGGGGCTGCAGAAGATCGAGCTGATCCCAGACGGGTCGGGCGAGTTCACGCGCAAAATGGGCATGCTGGTCGCGAAGGACAATCTGGGCTTTGGCATGCGCTCCTGGCGATACGCCGCTCTGATCGACGATGGCGTGGTGGAGCAGTGGTTCGAGGAGGAAGGCTTCTGTGACAACTGCGAGACGGACCCCTATGGCGTTTCATCCCCGCAAAACGTTCTCGACAAACTGAAGGCGGCGGCATGACCCAGAAGTGGCAAGTCTCACACAACCCAAGCACACACTAGAGCATCCTCGGCAGATTACGGTTCAACATGCATCTCTCAGCAAGCCTGCTTCAACGCCAGAAGCAACGTATGGTCTTATCGCCTCAAGCCATTGAAGCTATTCGCTTGCTGCGATTGACGCATACTGAACTCCATCAGCTCGTGCAGCAGGCACTCGAGAGGAACCCCGTTTTGAAGCCTGACCCGTTTGACGACGATTCGCCGCTGTCAGGGGTGGATCAGCGGAGCAGTCAAAGCAGAAGCGAAATCGGCGAATCGCCCATTGGCGGGCCGTCTGGCGGGCGCGGGCAATGGAAGTCGCAACGCAGTAGCGGCAACGATCGACCTGCCGTCGAGGAGTTTACCGCCCACACCGAAACATTGCACGACCATGTCGCCCGCCAGGTCGCCCTCACCCCGTTCACCCCCCAGGAGCGGCTGATTGCCGGACAGCTCGCCGCCCATCTGGAGGACACTGGCTATCTTCAGGTAAACCTTTTCGATCTGGCCAGGAGGTTAAACGTTCGGCAAGCTGATGTGGAACGGGTCATCGGAATCTTGCAGCAATTTGATCCGCCGGGGATTTTTGCGCGAACTCTCAGCGAATGCCTGGAGATTCAGCTGCGCCAGCAAGACCGGTTCGACCCGGCTATGGCAGCTTTGGTCGCCAATCTCGAGATGCTTGCACGGGGGGATTTTCAGGGATTGAAGCAGCGTTGCGGAGTCGACGAGGAGGATCTCCTCGACATGAGGAACGAAATCCGCGCGCTCGATCCCAAGCCTGGAGACCGGTTCCAGTCCGGGACGCCGGAAACCATCGTACCGGACGTCTGGGTAATGCCCAAGTCCGAAGGTGGATGGCGGGTGGAGCTTGATCCGGCCACGCTGCCCAAAGTGTTGATCAACCACACCTATGTCGCCGAAATCTCGCAGCTGACCAATCAAAATCCGGAAGGCAAAGCGTTTCTCGACCATTGCCAGGAAAAAGGGAACTGGCTGATCAGCTGCCTCGAGCAGCGCGCTAAGACGATCCTTAAGGTTGCGACCGAAATCGTGCGCCAGCAGGATGCCTTTTTTACACACGGCGTCGCCCATCTGCGGCCTCTCTGTCTCAAAAATGTCGCTGACGGGATCAAAATGCACCAGTCGACGGTAAGCCGGGTGGCTTCGAACAGGTACATGTTAACTCCGCGCGGGGTGTTCGAGCTGAAGTATTTTTTCACAGCGACAATCGCATCCTGCGAGGGCGGCGACGCGCACTCCGCCAAATCTGTCCGCCATCGGATCAAGGCAATCATCGCCGAAGAATCGCTCGACAAGGTACTTTCCGACGAAGACATCGTTGCTCAGCTCAAGCAGACCGGCATCAATGTCGCTCGCCGTACCGTCACCAAATATCGCGAGGCGATGAACATCCCTTCCTCCATACTACGGCGCCGCGATAAGCGTTTGTCCGCAGCTGCGATCAAGCGAAGTGACTAACCGGCATTCCTGGTCGGCGAGAGGCGACTCTCAACTTCCTCCGGGCCGAAGCAGCTTTCGAAGTCCTGGCATTCCCGACAACTGGGTGCAGTGCATGACGAAAAGCCTTCGGCCTCACACAGCTTGCGGTAAAAGTACTTTTTCCATTTCATGTTTTCTGTGTTGCCTGCCGCCAGCGCGGGAAAATGTCTGGCAAGCAGGCGGCTGAGCTCAGCGCGATTTGAGAGGCCAAGATCCCGCCAAAGATGGTCCGTGCGCATCGCACGCCGGGCGATGATCTTGGCCAAGCGGCCGCTCGCCGGGTCGGCCGGCGCAGCATGCGCTAGCAGCAGCCGGCGTAGCAGCTCCTCTTCCAGTTCCGGCTCGGGCTCGCTCAACTCCTCCAAAGCGAATACGCTGCTGGAGGTAGACGGGAAAGTTGCGGCCAAGACATCACGCAATTCGACAGACGAAAGGCCTGTCCCCTCCGTCGCCAACACCTCGCCCGCCTGGACCTCCTCAAGCGAACGTGAATGTACGCAGGGCAGCACATGCTGATCGAAGCTCCTCCCTAGCTCGGACCCACGCCATTGCGCGCTGGATAGGCAGCCATCATCGTAACGGCCGGCTTCAGCTTCCGGCATGACAAAGCGCCTTGTTGACCGCAGGGATGATCTTGTCGCCCCAGAGCTCGATCTGGCGCAGCATCGTCTTTTGGTCGAAGTCGCCCAATTGAGTCTGAACTGCGATCTGGTCCGGTTTCAAGATATCGATCTCTTCCAGCAGGCGATCAATCACGCGATTTACGCTGCCAATCGGCAAATTTTTGCGCATGGTCTCGAAGGACAGATCCTGCTGGGTCGGTGTCTCCTGCAGCAGGTAGCCATCGTGGCTCTGTTGGCGGCGCTGATGCAGGGCTTCAGAAAGCCGGCGCTGGAAGCGGGCATTGTCGAGATAGCTGTTGATCTCCAACTCGTCGTGGCTGGCATAGCAGCAGCGCAGCAGCGATATCTTGACGTCGGTGACGTTCTTTTCCTCGGATGCCGCCGCCCTCTCGACTGATTCACGCAGTGTGGTCAAAGTCTCTAAGCCGTCGTGGAAGGCTGTGACAAAAAAATTGTGCCCCTCGCGGTAGGCCCGAGCCATCCGTGCGGCTCCGCCAGCGATCCAGATAGGCGGCGTCGGCTGCTGGACTGTGCGGACCGAAATCGCTGTTGGGGGGATCTTCTCATACTGGCCGTCGTGTTCGAAGACGTTTTGGTTGAGGCCCTTGAGAATGATGTCCAGGTATTCCGAAAAGACGGCCGGCGCCTCATCGATGTCCACGCCGAACCGTTCGAACTCGAACTGCTGGTATCCCAAGCCTACGCCGAGCTCGAGACGGCCGTTCGCAACGATGTCGGCGAAGCCGATCTCGGACAGCAGGCGCTGCGGTTGGTAAAGCGGCAGCACGCAGACGGCAGTGCCCAGGCGAATCGTGCTTGTCAAGCCGGCGCAGTGCGCCACCATCATCAGCGGGGATGGTATGAGGCTGTAATTGTTGAAGTGGTGCTCAGCAAACCACGCGGTGTTGAACCCAGCCTGCTCCGAAGCGACGGCCTGTTCGATGGAGTTGCGGATGACGCTTTCTGAGGATTGGTGATAGCCACGCTGGGCGGCCAGAATGAAAGTGGCAAATTCCATGATTTCTCCTCGTTATAGACACGTCAGCCGACCGGGAATGTGCTCGGCATGCACATGCTTGGATCTCAAGCACCTCAGGTGCGTCGTGGAGCCGAGGCTTCATAATGCTCGGCCGGTCGCCCTGCGAAGGCCTGGCAATTAACCTGCGGCCTCCGCAAAACATTCGTCATAGAGTTCGCTGGCGTTTCCCGCATCACCGAACGAGGTCCAGCCGCCGTCCACGTAGAGGATCGAGCCGTTGATGTATGAGGCGTCAGACGAAGCAAGGAAGAACGATGCATCTGCGACGTCTTCTGGCCGTCCCATCCTGCCCATGGGGATGCGTCGTCCGATTGCTGTCAGGTCGATGCGGCCGGCTTTGGCCAACTGAGCAAGTGCGGGCGTGCGGATGTGGCCAGGAGCGACGGTGGCTGTCCGAATTCCGACCGGCCCGAGTTCGGCCGCCATGCAACGGGTCAGCATATCCATCCCCGCCTTGGAGGCGCCGTAGGCATGGCGCGGCGCGAACGGCAGAAAGCTGTCGATCGACCCGAGATTGAGGATCACGCCGCCCGGGCGCATAGCCTTGATCGCTTCGCGCGCGCAGGTGAAGGCGCCGGTAAGGTTGACATCCAGGACGTGTTCGAGCTGTTTCGACAGTTGCTCGATCGCAGGCACAATCCTGTCGGCGGTATCAGCACTATTGACCAGAACATCGATATACCCGAAGCGTCCCCTCAGTTCTTCGAACATCGACACCACATCGCTCTCGACGGCCACGTCCAGCGATTTCGCCAGATGCTTGCCGGGGAGCGATGTAGCCAGCTCTGCCGCTGCAGTGCCATCTTTATCAGCAATCACGACGGTGTCGCCGTTCGCGGCAAAGCGGCGAGCGACGGCCGCGCCAATGCTTTTTGCGCCACCGGTGACGAGCACGATTCGCGCATCTGTGCATTCGGCCGGACAGGAGAGCTCGGCTTGGAGCGCACCATCCACCGGCGGGTGAGCATCCCCCGGCTGGTTGAATGACATCCAGCCTCCGTCGACTGCCAGCACCGAGCCGGTGATGTAGCGCGCCTGCGTGCTGCTCAGAAAACGCACGACCCTGGCGATCTCGTCGGGGCGAGCCAAGCGCCCCATCGGCACGCGGCGGCGTATCGCCGCGAGGTCCATTTTGCCAGCGCGTGCCAGTTCTGTGACCATTGGGGTGCGGACGGAGCCCGGCGCCACCGCCGTGACGCGGATTCCTCGCATAGCCCACTCGCATGCAAGGGACTTTGTCAACGAGATCACGCCAGCTTTCGAGGCTGCGTAGGCGTTGCGCCTGGGATTGCCGACCACGCCCGCCATCGAAGCCACATTGACGATCGCACCGCCCGGCTTCATGCGCCGCGCCGCTTCCCGGGCCATAACGAATGGCCCAATAAGGTTCACTGTCACGCCGCGTCGGAAGGTATCGACAGCGGTGTCGATGATCCTATCCATCGTGGGTCCAACCGCCGCATTGTTGATGAGGACATCGATTTGCGCGAACCGTGCTTCGACCTGGCCGAAAAGTGAGAGCATGTCCTTCTCTCGCGACACATCGCACTCCAGACCGACGTGCGGCGACCCGAGATCCCGAGCCAGTTCAACCACACCACTGCCCGGAAGGTCCACCGCAACTACAGTGTCTCCGTCCGCGGCAAGGATATCGACCAGGGCACGGCCGATCCCGCCCGCAGCGCCTGTGATGATTACGGTGCGTGCTGCCAGTTTCACGAGAGCTTCTCCACGATGACCGCTTGTGATCTCAGCCCATCAACCTTGGGCGGAATGAAGGGCCGAGCCAAATCGTTGCAGTGACCGCCAGTTGCGGCCCCACACAGATGTCGTTCCCGTAGGGCGCTCATCCTCCATTTCTACCCACTTATGCAGCTCCCAGTTGGGGACCCTCGACGCCATCTTGGTCGGTGGGGATGTGACCCTTGAGCAACTGGTAGATGGGATCGTCTGGATGTTGTGCTCCAATCGGCTGTCGCCGGCCGAACCTATCTGCCTCAAGAATCGCTGGCGGGATTTGCTCCTCAACCCAATCGTAGACGACTGTCCGTTCCGCAATTCGCCACTCGTCCTGCCTCTTCTGAAACAGATCGCAGTAACGGCCGCAAAGCAGCGTCTGACGTATTTCTTGGTCTGTATCCGGTCCGCGTTGCAGCGCGGTGAAATAGCTCTCGACCGCGGCCTCTGCTGAACTGATGAAGTCGATCAGGCTGTTCGTGATTTGATGGATGTTACGGTGCCCCGGCAGACCGAGAGCAAATTGGATGAAGTCCTCTGCCGGTCCGCAATAGGGACCGTGCCTGTCATACGCTTCGGGCCAGTATGCGCTACGCAGCGCCGCCTCATCGGCGCGGTCTATCCCGCGGCAGTACCGATACAGGCAGTTGCGGATCGCCTCTCGGTCACGCAGTTCGGTAATTTTCGCGTGGTCGACAGGGTCTGTCGCGAATTGTATGATTGTTTTATCCTTCCCGATGCCAGTCTGCACTTTGCGTGTGTCTCTCTCTACAACTGAGTTAGCGGGGGGCTCGTCAACTTCCAGAGCTTGTTCGGGGCAGGCTCGTACCCCTTTTGAGGCAAGCAGTTGCTCCCCATCGGCAACATCAATATCACCGGGCAAGATGTAGCCGGCGTCATCAAGCTTGAAGACTCTCGGCGCCCGCGCCCAGCAGCGCGCATGACCCTGGCATCTGGCTTTATGTACGACGACACGCATAGCGAACTCCAATGTCGTTGGCTGAAACTTCAGGACCAGTCCAGGATCAGATTCTCGATCCCGAACACATGGCCGCCGAAGGTGATAGGTTCAGTCCCTGTCTTGATCCGAAAGGCTGGGATGCGCGCCAGCCACTCCTCCAGGCCAATGACAATCTCCCGCCGGGCAAGGTGTGAGCCAAGACAACGATGGGGACCATAGCCAAAGGCAGCGTGCCGGTTGTCCTCGCGCGCCAGATCGATCTCATTCGGGCATTCGAATTCCGCCGGGTCACGATTGGCAATCATCGTGGCACAGGAAACATAGTCTCCCTTGCGGATCGGCGCGCCTTTGAAGTCGACATCCTTCGTTGCCACTCGGATCATCTGAATGGTCGAATAGGCGCGCAGCAATTCTTCCGCAGCGACGGCAATCCGGTCCGGTTCGCTTCGTAGCAATTCCTGATCTTTGGGGTTGCGCGCGAGATGGGCCAAGTCGAAGCATATGGCTGCTGAGACCGTGTCGAGTCCCGCGACGAACACAAGCACGCCGATGCCACGGACTTCTTCGTCACTGAGCAGACGACCCTCGACCTTTGCCTTCACGATGAAGGTCATGAAATCATCGACCGGCTCCTTGCGGCGCTCGGTGGCAAGTTCGTCGATGAAGGCCACGATCGTCCGGGCTGCGGGTGGTCGTTGCTCCTTATCGCCGTGGAGCAGATCTCTAGCCCAGCCGACAAATGTTTCTAGTCCGTTGTCCGAAAGCCCAATAAAGCGAAGGAAGATATTGACCGCGAACGGAACTGCAAAATCCTTCATGATGTCGCAGCTCGTGCCTGATGCGGCGATCCTGTCGATCAGCTTGATCGCTCGTTCCCGGACAGCCGGCTCCAATGCCATTACCCGCTTTGGCGAAAGCAGCGGATTGAGCAGTGAGCGAAAAACACCGTGGAATGGCGGATCGAGCTCAAGCGGGATCATCGGCCAGCTCTCGCCGAGCACAGAGGCGAAGATGCTGCGATGGCTGGAAAACGTTTCGGTGTCCTGCAGCACCCGGCGCTGGTCGCTCGCGCGAGTGATGACCCAGGTACCCCGACCGTCGCGCGTGTTGCTGGTTGAATAAAAGATCGGAGGCCCGGCATGAACGCAAGCAACCGCTGCATGCGGATCCCCGTTAGCGGTCGGCAACATGCCGGGCGACGTAAACAGGCTGAAGTCCCTCACCATTTCGGGCGGGACATGATCTGGAACCGGCCGCGATTTAACCGCGCCAGAATCGAGAGACCGTTCATGAGATGCTGTCGGCATTTGCATGCAATCGTTGGTGCAAGCTCCGTGCCGAATTCGTCTTTCGATAATCCTTGCCGTTTGCTGGGCAACAGGTGGCGCCTGCGCTGACTTGCTGGTCGGGATTGCAACATTCTTGTCCAGCGTCGGACACAGAATGTAGAAAGCTAGACACCGACTTGGAGCAACTCAACTGGTGGGATCGCTAGCTGTGGAGCCTCAACAGGTTGTCCTCGGTTAGAGCGAGGCGACTGATAGGTGTTTTGGACTTTAGGCTCCCGTGGGGACGGTGCCAATTGTATCTGTGCAGCCAGACCGGCAACTCTGCGGCGCGGTG
>NZ_RZRY01001120.1:0-1449 GCF_003998035.1 Mesorhizobium sp. M2A.F.Ca.ET.039.01.1.1
CCGATTGCCGGCGGCTCGCCCGCGGGTGCAGCGCCGGGCTCCGGCTGGGCAGCGAGCACCGGGTGGACGGCCGCGACCGAGAACAGGCCGAGCGCCAGAAGTCTGCTTCGCATGACATGATCCTTTCCTGCGTGCTTCGGATGCCGGGAGGATAGGAAGCCTCTTTTGCCGCATTGCTTCGGCGCATTGCCGAAGGTTTCCAGAAAAAGGAGATTTGTTTCCGAATGTTTCCGGCGGGGTCTTGGAAACGTTCCGTTGCAATTTTCCATGCCGCTTGGCGGCGTCGCTCCCTATAATCAGGAACGAAAAGGCAAGCGGGCGAAGAATGCAGGCACAACCCCACATCCTCGTCGTGGACGACGATCGCGAGATTAGGACGCTGCTTGGGCGCTATCTCGACGGGCAGGGCTTTCGCGTGTCGGTGGCGGCGGACCGGCGCGAATGCGAGCAGAAGCTCGGCTCCGGCCAGTTCGACCTGATCGTGCTCGACGTCATGCTGCCGGACGGCTCCGGTCTCGACATCTGCCGGAGCCTGCGCGATCGCAAGCCGCACATTCCGGTCATCCTGCTGACGGCGCTGAAGGAAGATGTCGACCGTATCATCGGCCTGGAGCTCGGCGCCGACGACTATCTCGGCAAGCCGTTCAACCCGCGCGAGCTTTCGGCCCGCATCCGCGCGGTGCTCAGGCGCTCGGCGCCGGAAGAAGCCGCCCCGCCCAAGGTCCGCGTCTATCATTTCGCCGGTTACAGCCTGGAGCCGGACACGCGAAAGGTGATGGATGCCGATGGCGCCCTGGTCGACCTGACCGGCGCGGAGTTCGATCTGCTGCAGGTCTTTCTCGATCGGCCGGGACGGCTTTTGTCGCGCGACCAGCTGCTCGATCTGACGCAAGGGCGCGAGCGCGAGCCGCTCGACCGGTCCGTCGACGTGCTGATGAGCCGGCTGCGGCGGAAATTCGCCGAAGCGGGCGAGGAGGCATTGTTCAAGACCGTGCGCAATGGCGGCTATCAACTGACGGCACGGGTCGAGACTGCGGAGACCGAAGCGTGACTTCGCTGCGCCGGCGGCTGATCATCCTTTTGGTCGCGTCGATCCTGGGCGTGGTCGGGCTTGCCACCTTTGTCGCCGTCAAGGTGCTCGGCGGGCCGTCGCCGGAGCTGACGATGGGGCCGCTGGCGCACCAGATCCAGTATATGATGCAATTGGTTCCAGGCCACGTGCCGAGCAGCGGCGATGCGCCGGTGACGATCAGCGATCGTCCGGCGTCCGGGTTCGAGGACCGCAAGCACACACGCGTGCTGAACGACATGCTGCGCCAGAACGGTCTCGATGTTTCGGCGGTCGTCAGCCGCAGGGCCGAGCAACCCGGGATGATCGCCTCGGTCGCTTTGCCTGACCATCGCTGGATGATCGTCGATGTTCCCGACGTGGGCCCGCCGCGCGATGTC
>NZ_RZRY01001121.1:0-1448 GCF_003998035.1 Mesorhizobium sp. M2A.F.Ca.ET.039.01.1.1
GCTACAAGGTGGCCGCGATCTTCGAGGTCGGCATGTCGGAATATGACAGCTCGATCGTCTACATGCCGTTTTCGGAAGCGCAGCTCTATTTCAACATGGACGGGCGCGCGCAGACCATCGAGATCTATGTCGACAATCCCGACAATGTCGATGCGCTGAAGCCGCTGGTCGAGCAGGCGGCGCAGCGGCCGGTCGATCTCGTCGACTGGCGCCAGCGCAACGAGACCTTCTTCTCGGCGCTGCAGGTCGAGCGCAACGTCATGTTCATGATTCTCACGCTGATCGTGCTGGTGGCGGCGCTCAATATCATTTCGGGCCTCATCATGCTGGTGAAGGACAAGGGCCACGACATCGCCATCCTGCGCACCATGGGCGCCTCGCGCGGCGCGATCCTGCGCATCTTCCTGATGACCGGGGCGGCGATCGGCGTCACCGGCACGCTCGCCGGCGTGCTGCTCGGCGTCGTCATCTGCATCAACATCGAATCGATCCGCCAGTTCTTCTCGTGGATGACCGGCAGGATACTGTTCAACCCCGAGCTCTATTTCCTCAGCCAGCTGCCGGCGAAGATGGACCCGCGCGAGACGACCTATGTCGTCATTATGGCGCTGGGCCTGTCCTTCATTGCGACGGTGTTTCCGGCTTGGCGGGCCGCCCGGCTCGATCCGGTCGAAGCCTTGAGGTACGAGTGATGGCCGAAGCCATTATCGAGCTGAAGGGCGTCGAGCGGCACTACGTCCAGGGGCCGCGCAAGCTCACCATTCTGAACGGCGCCGACTTTTCGCTGAGGCGCGGCGAGATGGTGGCGCTGGTGGCGCCATCGGGTTCCGGCAAGTCGACTTTGCTGCATACGGCGGGACTGCTGGAGCGGCCCGATGCTGGCGACGTGATCCTCGCCGGCCGCGCCTGTGGCCGCCTCTCCGACGAAGAGCGAACCGCGATCCGCCGCAACGATATCGGCTTCGTCTACCAGTTCCATCATCTGCTGCCGGAATTCTCGGCGCTCGAGAACATCATGATGCCGCAGCTGATCAAGGGGCTTCCTCCCAAGGAGGCGTCGGAGCGGGCGGCACAGCTTCTGGATTACATGCAGATCGGCAAGCGCGCGCAGCACCGGCCGGCCGAGCTTTCCGGCGGCGAGCAGCAGCGTGTCGCCATTGCCCGCGCGGTCGCCAACGCACCGCTGGTGCTCCTGGCCGACGAGCCGACCGGCAATCTCGATCCGACGACCGCCTCCTATGTCTTCGATGCGCTCGAAGCGCTGGTCCGGCAATCGGGGCTGGCGGCGCTGATCGTCACCCACAACCACGAGCTGGCTTCGCGCATGGACCGGCGGGTGACGCTGGCCGAAGGCAAGGTGGTGCCCCTGTAGGCCAAGCCGGTATTCGGATGAGGCTGGCCTGCGGACGGCAGTTTCCTGCGCTTCCGGTGCTCACGTACTTTAAGTA
>NZ_RZRY01001122.1:0-1447 GCF_003998035.1 Mesorhizobium sp. M2A.F.Ca.ET.039.01.1.1
GGCATGTCCTCGGTGATCAGGTACATATGCTCCATCGCCAGCACCGGCAGTTCCAGTCCGACCATGCGGCCGACCTCGCGCGCCCACAGGCCGCCGGCATTGACGACATGCTCGGCGATGACATCCCCCTTGTTGGTGATGATGCGCCACAACCCGTCGGGACGGCGCACGATGTCCTCGACCTTGGTGAAGCGCTCGACCTCCGCGCCCAGTTTCCGCGCCGCCTTGGCATAGGCATGCGTCACGCCAGACGGGTCGAGATGGCCGTCCTCCTTGTTGCGCACCGCGCCGACGAACTGGCTGGGATCAATGAGCGGCATCAGTTCCGCCGCTTCCTTGGCCGAGATCACCTCGAGGTCGATGCCGAGATAGCGGCCCTTGGACACCACGCCGCGCAGCCAGTCGAGCCGCGCCTCGGTTGCTGCCAGAAGCACGCCGCCGGTCAGGTGCACGCCGGTCGCCTGGCCCGAAAGCTCCTCGATCTCCTTGTAGAGCGAGATCGTGTATTTCTGCAGCTTGGCGACGTTGGGATCGCCATTGATCGTGTGCATGCCGCCGGCCGCATGCCATGTCGAGCCGGAAGTCAGCTCGTCGCGCTCCAGAAGCACGACATCGGTCCAGCCATGGCGGGCGAGATGGAACAGCACCGAGCATCCGACGACACCGCCGCCGATGACCACGACCTTTGCATGCGACTTCATGGGTTCTTCTCGTTGGTTCAGTGAGTTGAGAGGTTGAAATGATTCAAGATGGAAAGCCGTTCCCTCACGGCTCGCCTTGCCCGATCGCTTGCTTCCGGCGCGCCATATAGGCTTCGAGCGCTTCGCGCATGGCGGGGTCCATGGCCGGCTGGACATATTCCTCCAGCGCCTTCTTCCACAGCCTGGTCGCGCGCGCCGTCGTGTCGAGCGCGCCGGCTTCCTGCCAGGCCTCGTAATTCTGCCAGTTGGAGAGCATCGGCTGGTAGAAGGCGGTGGCGTAGCGCTCCAGCGTGTGCGGTTCGCCGAAGAAATGACCCCCGGTCGACACCGCGCCCAGCGCCTCGACGGCGAGCTCCGCCTCGTCGACCATGATCGGCCGCAGGAATTCCATCATGTGCTGGATCATCTCGACATCGATGATGAGCTTTTCGAACGAAGCCGTCAGTCCGCCCTCCTGCCAGCCGGCCGCATGATAGACGAGATTGCCGTGGCCGAGCACCGCGCCCCACAGCGCCATCATCGTCTCATAGGCGCCCTGCGCATCGGCGGCGTTGGAGGCCGAGCCCGGCGTGGTGCGGTACGGCAAATTGTAGTGCCGCGCCAACTGCCCGGAGGCGATGTTGGCCTTGGTGTTCTCCGGCGTGCCGAAGGCCGGCGCGCCCGACTTCATGTCGACATTGGAGGTGAAGGCGCCATACATCACCGGTGCGCCGGGACGCACCAGTTGCGTCAGCACGATGCCGAAC
>NZ_RZRY01001123.1:0-1436 GCF_003998035.1 Mesorhizobium sp. M2A.F.Ca.ET.039.01.1.1
ATTTGCAGCAATCTTCGCCTTGGAATTATGAGATTTCCGATGGGTGCAATAGACCAGATGATGCTGCTCCAACTCGCTGATAAAGGCTCTCGACGCATTTCCCGCCGCAAGTTCCGCCGCCCAGCCTTCAAGGTTGACACGGATCTTCGTGATTTCCTCCAAATCTGCCCTCCCTAACGTTGGAGCTCGGATTGTCTTTGGACCTGCCATCGAAAGGCTTTCCTCGGACAGGAGGCGCGTGATTGCCTCTCGGACGGGCGTAACGCTGACGCCCAGTTGAGAGGCTACAGCGCGGTGTGTGATCTTCTCACCGGGCTCATACACGCCGCATCTGATGCTTTCACGCACGATTCCGTATACCCTATCGGACAGGGTCGTCTGGGAATGTTGGCCATAATCGTTCAATGTCCTCGCCTTGCCTGGCTGCTGGCCGCTTCTCTTATTGACGAGCTTAGCCTTTTCAGGCAGGACGCGCACCGTCTTTCGGGGCAGCATCACAGCCTCGTGTTCCTATCCGAGATTGTCGAACACGTAGTATGGGTCGTCTCGGGCGTGTCATTTTTTCTCCAGTAGTGCTGATCCAATGCATGATCGAGCATGACAATCGTGTGCAATGGATGGTGTCGCCGGCCAGTGGGTAACACAGACCGACAACGGAGGCGATGATCTCGCTCCCTAAATGGCGAGTTTGGTGTTACCAAAACCAAGCCAGATAGCCAGCAGGTCGCGAGCGGGAGAGTCAGCCGGTCAGAGGATACCCCACCTCATGTGAGGCGCAGCCAGCCGAGAAAGGCGCGCATCAAAAGCTCCGTGTCGAGGCGGTTGCTCTTGGCACGGCGGTGCTCGCGCGATACCGCAACGCGCTCGGCATTTATGACATAGGCCTCGACATAGCGTGCCTTCAGCCAGCGTGCCAGCCAAAAGCCGTCACGGCCCGCTTCACGCAATGACAATCGCTTGGTCGCGTGCCCGGCTCGAACGGCTTCTGTCCTCCAGTGCTGCAGAAGCTTCAACACCGCCTTGGCGTCCATCCATCTTCTTGTGTGGCTGGCGCTCAACTCCTGGAACAAGGCCAGCGACCAGCCAATTCGAGCCGCTCATCTCGATAACGGCAACGAGTGTGGTATCCTGGTTCAGAGCAGTGAGGGACTTGCTCACATCAAAGATCTTGTGACATCGGGGCACTCCTTTCTGGTGATGGATCTGTGAGCGCCAAGGATGCCACACCCTCGCCGCTCGCCCCATAGAATGTCAGTTGGGCGATCCCGGGAGCTGTGGTCTCGCTGCCTGACGCTGTTCAGCCTCGACCTCCATGGGCATCTCGATCACTTGCCACAACCAGCGGCACTCGCGCTGGGTCTCGTTCTTCAGGCAGGGCGGCAGATCCAGCCCGTCGGCCGAGCGCAGCGTCTCCAACTGCTCCCGCCAGTCCCGTC
>NZ_RZRY01001124.1:0-1432 GCF_003998035.1 Mesorhizobium sp. M2A.F.Ca.ET.039.01.1.1
CTGCTGACGCTGATCAGGCACGCTTCGCCGGAAATCCATCCGGCGCTGAAGCCGCTGCTGGATAAAGTCGCTTAGGCGCTCTTAAATCGTCTTACAAAGGATGATGTTGGAATGGCCTTCGGGCCATCCGGTGAGTTCGGCGATGCGCTCGAAACCGGCCTTTTCGTACAAGCCCGGCGCCTGGAAGTCGTGGGTCGAAACCCATATCCGCAGGGAGCCGCGCGCAGCGGCCTCCGCGACAAAGGCATCAAGCAGCTTCCTGCCGTGGCCAAGGCCGCGATAAGTTTCGTCGACCCACATCAGCGTGAGCTCGGCGATGCCGGCCCAGGAATGACCGGCGGCGATCCCGACGACGCGCCCTTGCTCATCCCGCAAGGCAAAGGTGAGGGCACGGTCGTCGTCACGACCGGTCAGCCGTCGGTTGTCGTCATGCAGACGCTCCTCGACGGCATCAAGCTCGGCGGACGGCAGATCGTGCTCGGCCCGCAGGCGAGGGATCATCAAATCCCGCCATACCAGTCGTAGCCATTATCCTCCCAATAGCCGCCGCGGCCGCCGCCGATAGTGGCGAAACTGTCGACCAGCTCGATCTTAGAAATGTATTTTGGCATCTTGTAGCCGAGCTGGCGCTCGACCCGGACGCGCAGCGGCGCGCCGTTCTCGACCGGGAGCGGCTTGCCGTTGAGACCGTAGGCCAAAATGGTCTGCGGATGGCGGGCATCGATCAGGTCGATGGTGCCGTAATATTTGATGTCGCCGGACAGGCTCTGCTCGATCGTGTCGAGGCAGTGGAACATGACGTAGCGCGCCTGCGGCTTGACCACCGCCTGGTCGAGCACCAGCGACAGCGGCGTGCCGGTCCATTTGGCGATGCAGCTCCAGCCTTCGACACAGTCATGGCGGGTGATCTGGGTGCGGCTCGGCATGTTCTGGAGCTGCTCGCGGGTCAGCGACAGCGGCTTCTCGACCAGCCCGGTGACCTCCAGGCGCCAGTCGGCGAAATTGTTGGCGAGCAGACCCTTGTAGGTGTCGTCATCGGGCGCCGTGACGCCATTCGGCCGCTGCGGCTGACGGATATCGGCCTCGGTGAATTCCGGCGCCAGCGCGTCGCGGCCTGCAAGAAAGCGCTGCGCGCGGTAAGTCAGACCGTTGGCGTTTTCGAGGAAGCTGCGCAGGCCGCCACCAATGCCGAGACCGCTGTCGAAGGCGTCGCAGCCCGATAATGCGATGCCTGACAGGCCGAGGCTGCTCGCGGTCAAGAATTTACGGCGGCTGATCTGGAATTTTGCCATCTCAGGCGCTCCTCTCGGTCGGCTGGTCGTGCTTTGCGGGCGGGTCGGTGCGGTACCAGCCGGTGATGATCGAGCGCAGCTCGTTGATCGGGCCGGCGGCCAGGATCATCAGGATGTGGACGATGAAGAAGAGGACGAGC
>NZ_RZRY01001125.1:0-1432 GCF_003998035.1 Mesorhizobium sp. M2A.F.Ca.ET.039.01.1.1
ACCGAGCGCAGGAACAGCGGATCGAGGCATTCGGCGACCAGGGCGCGCCAGAAAATGGCGAGGCAGGCGAGCGTCACCGCCACGATGGCGCCGATCAGGATCAGCGCCTCATTGTTGAGCGCCAGCACCGTGCCGAACAGCACATGCATGAGGTCGACGCTGGAGCCGCGGATCGACACCATCAGCACGCCGACCGCAAGCGAGATCAGATAGAAGGCCGCCATCGACGCGTCCTCGCGCTGGATGGTGAAGCGCGACACGGCGCCCGCGCCGAGCGCCACGATGATGCCGGCGATCAGCCCACCGACCGTCATCGGCAGGATCTCGAGCCCATAGAGCAGGAAGCCGGCGGCGGCACCCGGCAGGATGGCATGCGCCATGGCGTCGCCCGAAAGGCTCATGCGCCGCAGCATCAGGAAGACGCCGACCGGGCAGGCGCCGAGCGACAGGATCAGCGAGCCGAACAGCGCCCGCTGCATGAAGGCGAAATCGGCGAAGGGCGCGATGAACAGGCCGTAGAAAGATTCCATCACGCCGCCCTCGGTCCGGAGCCGTGGTCGTGGCGGTGATCGGGTCCATGAGCGTGATCGTGGTGATGGTGGCGGTCTTGTGCGAGATCATCGCCATGGTCGTGAGCATCTGGCTCGCACCAGGGCGCATTCTCTTCCCAGGCCTCGTGGAAGCGCCGTGCCTTGAGCAGGTTTTCCGGCCGCAGCGTTTCCTTTGTGTCGCCCCAGGCGACCGGCTGGCGGGCAAGCAGCAGCGTTTCCGGGAAATTCTGCCGCACCAGATCGAGGTCATGCACCACGACCATGATCGTCCGCTCCTCGCCATGCCAGCGCTTTATTAATTGGATGAGGTCGCCGACGGTCTTGGCGTCGACCGCGTTGAAGGGCTCGTCGAGCAGGATGAGGTCGGCGTCCTGCAAAAGCACACGGGCAAACAGCGTGCGCTGCAACTGGCCGCCCGACAGCGTATCGATCGGCCGTTTCTCGAAGCCGCCGAGCCCGACCGCCATCAGCGCCTTGCTGACCGACTCGCGATCCTCTTTCGTATAGCGGCCGAGCATGCCGCGCTTCGGCCACAGGCCGAGCGAGACCAGATCGACGACGCGCGCCGGAAAGGAGCGGTCGAGCTCCGACTGCTGCGGCAGGTAGGCGGTGCGGACGCCCGGCATGCGGACCACGGCGCCTTCCATCGGCTTCAGCACGCCCACGATGCCCTTCATCAGCGTCGACTTGCCCGAGCCATTGGCGCCGACCACCGCGGTCAACGAGCCTTTGCGGACGACGCCGTTCAGGTGATGGATCGCCGGATGGCTGCCATAGCCGAGCGTCAGGTCGCGGAAGGTCAGGCAGGCGTTGGTCATCAGGTGTCGGTCCGCAAAATCGGGTAGTTTGTCGATATGTGATGTTATTACATTAGTCAACAT
>NZ_RZRY01001126.1:0-1430 GCF_003998035.1 Mesorhizobium sp. M2A.F.Ca.ET.039.01.1.1
GGATGAGGCTAATCGCCAGGCAGTCTTCGAGCTCTGGTCGAAAGCAGGCCTGCCGGTCGAAAGCTTCGAGGCCGATTTCAAAGACGAGCGCCTGGCCCACCGCCTGTCGCCTGTCGTCGATGACTTCATTATCGCGCGCTACAAAGATCAGGCCGCGCGCGCCAAAGCCTACGGCCTGATCAAGAAGGACGTCGACATCGACAGCTGGTTCGAGACCAAGTACCTCAAGCAGGCCCTGGTGGACCTGAAGCTCGAGAACTACTGGTCCACCTTCGACGCGAAAGGCCAGAAAGCGACCGAGGGCGAAGTCGAACACACCAAAGCGGCGAGCAACTAAGATGAGCGGCGGCCACCCCGCGGCCCAGACTGGCGATGGGAACAGCATCGCCGGTTTTGCTCCCAATCGGCGCCGCATGCTCCCGGCTGCCGGCGTCTTGGGTCTTGGCCTGGTGGTGCCGCTGGGCCTTTTGACCGCTTGGACGGTGGCAGCTCTCCTAGGCCAGTTGCCGGAGCAGATCCTGCCGCCGCCCTGGGTCGTGTTCGACACTTTGTTGGATGGCATCCAGGACGGCTCGCTGCTTTCCAGCACGGTCACCAGCCTTGCGCGCGTTGCGGAGGGATTTGCTGCGGGCGCGCTGGCGGGCCTGGTGTTCGGCACCGCGGTTGGCCTGTCAAAGACCCTTCGCGACTTCGTCGATCCGCTGTTCCTGGCCCTCAGCCAGGTCCCGACCCTCGGCTGGATGCCGATCATCATCCTGATAGTCGGGATCGACGAAGGCCTGAAGATCATCGTCATCGGCTGGTCAGCCTTCATTCCAGTCGTACTGAACACCTGCCAAGGCGTGCGCGACGTTCCGGAAGCCTATGTGGAGCTTGGCCGCGTCCTTTCGTTCAGTCGATGGTCGAAACTCACGATGATCGTGCTGCCTTCCGCCGTGCCGTCAATTTTCACAGGGCTGCGCGAAGGCCTTGCCAACGGCTGGCAGACCCTGGTTGCGGTAGAGCTCATCGCATCGTTCGAAGGACTCGGATACCTGATGGCCTATGGCCGTCAGCTCTTTCAATTGGAACTCGTTCTTTCGGCCATGATCGTCGTCGGCCTCATAGGATTGGTGATCCATGGCCTGCTCACGCTTGCCGAAAACCATCTGCAACGCTGGCGTCCGGAGACCCCACGATGAGCCTGATCACGATTATGGGTCTGGAGCGGCTGTCGCACGGCGTTCCTATCGCCCCGCCGCCCTTCCGCTTTATCGGCCGACATCTGCGACCGCTTGCCTTACCGATTACGCTGCTCGCGATTTGGGAGTTGCTCGCGCACGCCGGCGTTGCTGACGCGCGTTTTGTGCCGCCGCTCGAAGCGGTGGTGGCCCGTGGCATTGCAGAGTTCGGCGACGGCGGCCTTGGCTTCAATTTACTGGCGAGCCTGG
>NZ_RZRY01001127.1:0-1427 GCF_003998035.1 Mesorhizobium sp. M2A.F.Ca.ET.039.01.1.1
GGCGAAATCCTTGAGATCGCAGAGCCAGGCATCGATGCGGCGCAGCGCTTCGTCGGGCTGGTCGGTCTTGGCAACGCCGGCTTCCGAGGCAAGCCCGGTCTTCCGCGCCGTCTCGACGATCAGCTTTGCAAGTCGGTCGCGGCGGCGGCGGTCGAGCCCATCGGCCTGGGCATATTCGTCGACCAGCCGTTCCAGCCTCTGTTGGGCCTCGTCGAGGCCGGCGCCGGTCATGGGCGGGGGCAGATGGCCCAGCGTGACGGCTGATATGCGGCGCTTGGCCTGCGCCGCTTCGCCGGGATTGGAGACGATGAAGGGATAGATGACCGGCAGCGAGCCGGTGACGATTTCGGGGAAGCAGGTGTCGGAGAGCGCGACCGTCTTGCCCGGCAGCCATTCCAGCGTGCCATGCGCGCCGACATGGACGATGGCATGCACGCCGAGCGATTTCCGCAGCCAGAATCCGAAGGCGATCAGCTCGTGGCGGGGAGGCAGGGTTGGGTCGTGGTAGTCAGCGCGGCGGTCGGCCGAGCGGCCACGGTCGGGGGCCAGTGCGACGGTGACGTTGCCGAAGGTCGCGGCGCGGAAGGGGAAGTGTTGCGGGGCGGCAGCCTTCAAAGGCAGGCGTTCCGTCGCCCCCTTCTCTGTCCTGCCGGACATCTCCCCCTCAAGGGGGGAGATTATTTCTTGCGCTCGGCTTTCGCCAATTTTCGGCCTAGCAAGGGGAGAGCCGGCGGCGGAGCTGCCAATCTCCCCCCCTGAGGGGGAGATGTCCGGCAGGACAGAGAGGGGGGCCTCGCGCAGCCCTATCTGGTCTTCCGCGTTGCCCCAGGCAGCCCTGACTGCATCACGCGCGCCTTCCGGCAGTTCAGCGGACAAGCGCAGGTAGTCTTTTGAACTTAACCCGTGGCCACCCACCTCCAGCGCATCCAACAACGCCCGCGGCGATTGCGGAATCCCTTCAACCGCATAGCCCTGTTCCTTCAGGTCATGCATCATCGCAAGCACACTGGAGGGCACATCAAGCCCGACCGCATAGCCGGTCCGCCCTGGCGCGCTCGGATAGTCGGGGATCAGGATCGCCAGCTTGCGCTCGGCCCGCTTGGTCCTCTGCAGGCGGATAAACGCCGCGATCCGCTTGGCGACCTGCGCCACGCGGTCCATTTCCGGCCGGTTGGCAAAGGCGCGAAAGGCCAGTGCCGGATCGGTCTCGATCTCGCCCTTGAAGGAGATGGCGCCGGCCAGGATGCGGCCGTCGAGCTCGGGCAGGACGACATGCATGGCAAGATCGGCGGGCGCCAGGCCACGCTGGTTGTTTTCCCAGACCTCGCGGCGCGTCGTGGCGACGATGACCTGGAAGATCGGCACGCCGGCGCGGTCGAACAGGGTCTCGGCGCCGGGCTCCGCGCCGGGTGCGCACGCGGGGGCGG
>NZ_RZRY01001128.1:0-1426 GCF_003998035.1 Mesorhizobium sp. M2A.F.Ca.ET.039.01.1.1
CTGATGCAGGACGCCCGCAACACCAATGTGGGCATCGTGCCGACGCATTTCGCCGTCATTTTCGACTATTCCTCGAAGACGTTCCGCAGCGATCTCTACCCGGAATACAAGGCGAACCGCTCGGCGCCGCCGGAAGACCTGATCCCGCAATTCGGGCTGATCCGCCAGGCGACGGTGGCCTTCAACCTGCCCTGCATCGAGATGGAGGGTTTCGAGGCCGACGACATCATCGCAACCTATTGCCGGCTGGCCTGCGAGGTCGACGCCGACACCACCATCATTTCCTCCGACAAGGACCTGATGCAGCTGGTCGGCCCGACGGTCGGCATGTACGACCCGATGAAGGACCGCCAGATCGGCATTCCCGAAGTGATCGAGAAATGGGGTGTGCCGCCGGAAAAGATGATCGACCTGCAGGCGCTCACCGGCGACTCGGTCGACAACGTTCCGGGCGTGCCCGGCATCGGCCCGAAGACCGCGGCGCAGCTCCTGGAACAGTTCGGCGACCTTGATGGGCTGCTGGCGCGTGCCTCCGAGATCAAGCAGGACAAGCGGCGCGAGACCATCATCGCCAATGCCGACAAGGCCCGCATCTCGCGTCAGCTGGTGACGCTGAAGAACGATGTGCCGCTGAAGGAGGGGTTGGACGACCTGGTGCTGCACGCGCCGGACGGACCGAAGCTGATCGGCTTCCTGAAGACCATGGAATTCACCACGCTAACGCGACGCGTCGCCGAGGCGACCGCGACCGAGATCGGCGACGTCCAGGCTTCCGCCGTCATCGTCGAGCGCGCCGATGCCGCGCACGGCCCCGATGTCGGCGCCAGCGCGCCGCAAAGGCAGGCAGTGCCTCAATCAAACGGCGACGCGAAGCCCGCCTCGCCAGCCACGAGGGGCGAGGACGCGCCGCCGCAGGGCGACACCCCATCGCTCCTTTCGGCGCTGCGGCTGGAACAAGCCTCGGCGAGCAAGATCGACCCTTCGGCCTATGCGCCCATCCGCGATGCGGCCGCGCTGAAAGCCTGGATAGCCGAAGCCCGCGAGGCCGGCATCCTCGCTTTTGACGCCGAGACCAGCTCGTCCGACCCGATGCAGGCCGATCTCATCGGCCTGTCCATGGCGGTCGCGCCGGGCCGCGCCGTCTACGTGCCGCTTGCCCACAAGAACGGCAATGGCGACCTGCTTGGCGGCGGCATGCTGGAGAACCAGATCCCGGTCCGCGAGGCGCTGGCGCTGCTCAAGCCGCTGCTCGAGGACCGGTCGGTCCTCAAAATCGTGCAGGACATGAAATACGACATCGTCGTGATGAGCCGGCACGGCATCGAGGTCGGACCGTTCGACGACACGATGCTGATCTCCTACGTGCTCGACGCCGGCACGTCCGGCGGTCACGACCTCGCCTCGCTGTCGGAGAAATGGCTGGGAC
>NZ_RZRY01001129.1:0-1416 GCF_003998035.1 Mesorhizobium sp. M2A.F.Ca.ET.039.01.1.1
GATCTATCCTGGCCTTGGCGGCGATGAGACCGGGCGCTCCTATGTCGAGCACGCCGAGGCGCCCCTGCTGACGCTCGCCGACATTGAGTTCTACCGCCGCGTCCGGTCCGCGCCCGCGCAGTCACCCGACGACCCAACGTTCTCGCCGCTCAGGGATCGTGACTTTTCCAGACTGCCGCCGACAGTGATCGTCACTGCCGAGTGCGATCCGCTGTCGTCGGACGGAGAGGCCTATCGCGACCGGAGTGTTGCCGCTGGCGGACAAGCGTGGTGGCGCGAGGAGAAGCGGCTGGTGCACAGTTTTCTGCGCGCGCGTTCGACCGTGCCCAGCGCGCGGCGGAGGCGTTTGGGCGGATTGTTGCGGATATCGGCGCGCTCGGACGGGGCGAGTGGCCGTATTGAACGGCGCTCCCCCTCACCAGCCTCCGCTTCGCTCGGCTGACCTCTCCCCAAGGGGAGAGGAGCCTGTCAGCGCCGGCGCGAACCTCTTCTCCCCTCGGGGAGAAGGTGGCCGCGAAGCGGCCGGATGAGGGGGCGGCGCCGCCTGAGTCAACTTCAGCCTGCGGAACAGCGCACAAGAACTGCGGAAAACCAAACATTTCGCCGCGGAAAGCGGACCTATCATTCCCTCGCAGGCAACGGCGCCCCGGCGGTCGCATCCGCCCCCGCGCCTGGCGATCCCGGGGCGACCGTTGGCTCGTGCAAGTCGTTGCCCCGACAGACCGCCACGCGGGCAACGTGCGCCAACAACAGAGGGAACGACGATGAAATTCATGCTGACCGACAGGAAACTGCACCCGCGCGCGGAGCCCACCGCCGACGATTTCAAGAAGGGCGCGATCAGCCGGCGCGAATATCTGGCGCTGATGGCTGGCTTCGGCGTCAGCGCCGCCGGCGCGATGGCGCTGGGCGGGATCGCCCCCTCGCCTGCCCGCGCCGCCGAGCCGAAAAAGGGCGGCGTGCTGCGCGTCGCGATGAACGTCAAGGGGTTCAAGGATCCGCGCACCTTCGACGGCGTCGAGATGTCGAATGTCGCGCGCCAGTGCAACGAATATCTGGTGCGCTGGAACACCGACTTTTCCTTCGAGCCCTGGCTCTTGGAAAGCTGGGAGACCAGCGATGATGCCAAGACGATCACTCTTCACGTGCGAAAGGGCATCACCTGGTCGAATGGCGACGCGTTCAACGCCGACGATGTGATCCACAATCTCAACCGCTGGTGCGATGCGTCGGTCGCCGGCAATTCGGTCGCCGCGCGCATGGGCGCGCTGGTCAATGCCGACACCAAGAAGCCGGTCGATGGCGGCATCCAGAAGATCGACGACTACACCGTCAAGCTCAACCTGCCCAAGCCCGACATTTCGCTGATCGCCGGCATGGCCGACTATCCGGCGCTGATCATGCACCGCTCCTATG
>NZ_RZRY01000112.1:0-13131 GCF_003998035.1 Mesorhizobium sp. M2A.F.Ca.ET.039.01.1.1
TTCCCCGGACAGCCCTGCACAAGGGGGGAAGGTGGCCGAGCGAAGCTCGGTCGGATGAGGGGTGTTCCAGCGGAGTGAGACGCTGGCATTCCCTGGAGCACCCCTCATCCGGCCGCTTCGCGGCCACCTTCTCCCACAAGGGGAGAAGGGGAAGGCGCCAACGCCTGCAACTTCGCCTTGACCTCGAGAAAATCCCGCCAGGCCAGCTTCTTGTGCGCTGGCGTCCGCAACAGATAGGCCGGGTGCAGCGTCGGCATCGCCGGAATGGCAATCCCGGAAGCCGTCGTGTGCACACGCCAGTTGCCGCGCAGGCGCAGGATGCCTTCGGCCGTGTTGAGCAGCGTCTTGGCCGACGGACCACCCAGATTGACCAGCACTTTCGGATTGACCAGCTCGATCTGCCTTTCGATAAAGGGCCGGCAGATTTCGGTCTCATGGGGCGTCGGCGTACGATTGCCCGGCGGCCGCCACGGGATGACGTTGGCGATATAGGCCGAGGCCCGGTCAAGGCCGATCGCCGCCAGCATGCGATCGAGCAGCCGGCCGGAGCGGCCAACAAAGGGCAGGCCCTCCAAATCCTCGTCGCGGCCCGGCGCCTCGCCGACCAGCATAAGGTCGGCGTTGGGATTGCCGTCGGCGAAGACCAGGTTCTTGGCGGTGAATTTGAGGTTGCAGCCGTCGAAGGCGGCCATCTGTTGGCGCAGCTCATCGAGCGTCGTCGCGCGGGCGGCAAGCTGCCGCGCGAGCAGGACCTGCCCCTCGTCGGGAACGGCCGCGGCTGCAGGCGGCCGGGCGGGTGCGTCCGGAATATTGCTGGCATCGAGGCCGGAGAAGGGCGCCGGCGGGTTCTCAGCTTGTTCGGGAGCCTGCTCGGGTACCGTTCGGCTCTCGGGCGCGGCTTCGCGGCGCGGCGCGGCCGGCGCGCGCTCGGCAGGCCTGCGTTCGGCCGGCCCGCGTCCAGGTGGCATTGCCGCCGCTTCGGCAAACCGATTGATAGGCTCGTCTTCGAGCGCGTCCTCGACGCCGGCGCTGGCATAGAAGGCGAGCAGTTCGGCGATCTCGGCTGGCGTTCTGGGGGAGGCGGCAGTCATGGCGCCACCATTGTCCGCGCGGTTCGAATTTGCAACCGTGGTCAGACTTTTAGCCGGTCGGTATGCGCGGATCCTGCACGATGTAGAACGTCCAGCGCGGCGTGTAGTCGGTGATCAGGAAATCGAAGGTTGCTGACTTCAGCGGATCGACCTTGCCGTTTTTGAACAGCAACTGGTCATAGGGTTCGAACTTACGCTCGAAATCGGCGAAATTGCTGGAGATGATGTTGTCGGGCGTCTTGTTGCGCTGGTCGAAGGATAGGCCATCGCCGAACACGCTCGGCTGGTCGAGGATTTCCTGCAGCTCGAACTGGAACTCCACCCAGGGGAGCGCGCTGTTGTTGAGCACGTCGATGCGCATATACATCACGCCGTTGGCGACCTCGCCGGCCTTGCCGAAGGGCTCGATCGGCTTGGTCGCGCGGATGGTCAGCGTCACCGGCGTCGCCGTGTTCAGCTCCTCCTTGATGACCAGCGGATCTTCCTTGGTGCCGATGCCGGACACGCTGGTAATACGGAAGCCGCCCAGCTCGTCGGAGAAGGAATAGGCGCCGGTGGTCCAGACCTTCACCGGATCGGCCTCAGCTGGCAGGCTCAAAAAGAGGAGCGGAAGAACCGCGCGCCAGGCCAGGCTCGGCGTGAAGAGTAAGCGCTTCGATGGAAAGCCGGAGGGCTCTGGACTGCGCATGGCGCGAAGTATTGCCGATAACCAAGCCGCCGAACAATTAAAAACATGCAGGCGCCGCCTGGCCTGCCAACATGCCGGGTCTGGCCTATGCTTGGCCATGGCCTGTGCTGCTGCCGTTTCGTAGGAAAACCGCGACTTTTTGTCGAAATCGGCGTTGTCACGTCAGCGCCGGTTTCGCGTCGCGAATTGATGCGCTATGCAGCGCGTGAGCCAGCACAATGCGAGAATGCGGCAAGCGATAGAGGGGTCGATGAGCGATATCGAACGCGAAAGCATGGAATTCGACGTGGTGATTGTCGGCGCCGGTCCCGCCGGCCTTGCCGCGGCGATCCGCCTGAAGCAGCTCAACCCTGAGCTCTCCGTCGTCGTCCTGGAGAAGGGCGGCGAGGTCGGCGCGCACATCCTGTCCGGCGCGGTCGTCGATCCGATCGGTATCGACCGGCTGCTGCCCGGCTGGCGCGAGGAGGGCGATCATCCGTTCAAGACGCCGGTAACGGCGGACCATTTCCTGGTGCTCGGCCCCGCCGGCTCCTTCCGCCTGCCGAACGTCCTGATGCCGCCGCTGATGAACAATCACGGCAATTACATCGTCTCGCTCGGCAATGTCTGCCGGTGGCTGGCGACCAAGGCCGAGGCGCTGGGCGTCGAGATCTATCCGGGCTTCGCCGCGGCAAGCCTCGTCTATAACGACGCCGGCGCCGTCACCGGCGTCATCACCGGAGACATGGGCGTCGAGAAGGACGGCACGCATGGCCCGGCTTACGCGCCAGGCATGGCGCTGATGGGCAAATATGTGCTGATCGGCGAGGGCGCGCGCGGCTCCTTGGCCAAGCAGCTCATCGCCAAATACCAGCTTGCCGACGGCCGCGAGCCGGGCAAGTTCGGCATCGGCCTCAAGGAACTGTGGCAGGTCAAGCCGGAGAACCACAAGCCGGGTCTGGTGCAGCACTCTTTCGGCTGGCCGCTCGACATGAAGACCGGCGGCGGCTCCTTCCTCTATCACCTCGAGGACAACCAGGTGGCGGTCGGCTTCGTCGTCCACCTCAACTACAAGAACCCCTATCTCTCGCCCTTCGAGGAGTTCCAGCGCTTCAAGACGCATCCGGCGATCGCCGGCACCTTCGAAGGCGCCAAGCGCATCGGTTATGGCGCGCGCGCCATCACCGAGGGCGGCTGGCAGTCCGTGCCGAAGCTGTCTTTCCCGGGCGGCGTGCTGATGGGCTGCGCTGCCGGCTTCGTCAACGTGCCGCGCATCAAGGGTTCGCACAATGCGGTGCTGTCCGGCATGCTGGCGGCCGAGCATGTCGCCGACGCCATCGCCGGCGGCCGCGCCAATGACGAGCTCGCCTCCTATGAAGAAGCCTGGCGCGGCAGCGATATCGGCAAGGACCTGAAGAAGGTGCGCAACGTCAAGCCGCTCTGGTCGCGCTTCGGCACCATCGTCGGCGTCGGCATCGGCGGCCTCGATATGTGGCTGAACACGCTGTTCAGCTTCTCGCCCTTCGGCACGCTGAAACACGGCAAGGCCGACTATTCGACGCTCGAGCCGGCCTCCAAGCATCAGAAGATCGCCTATCCGAAGCCGGACGGCGTCTTGACCTTCGACCGGCTCTCCTCGGTGTTTCTGTCCAACACCAACCATGAGGAAAACGAGCCGGTGCATCTGATCGTCGGCGACATGGCGCTGCAGCAGCGTTCCGAACACGACGTCTTCGCCGGTCCCTCGACCCGCTATTGCCCGGCCGGCGTCTATGAATGGGTGGACAAGGACGGCAACGCCGCCGCCGATCCGTCGGCCAAGGACGTGCGCTTCGTCATCAACGCGCAGAACTGCGTGCACTGCAAGACCTGCGACATCAAGGATCCGAACCAGAACATCAACTGGGTGCCGCCTCAAGGCGGCGAAGGCCCGGTCTATCAGGGCATGTGAGCCGCTTCATCGACCGGCAGCGGTTTGCGGTTCCGGTCAGCGGGTTCCTTACGCTTGAAATTGCAGACGGCTTATAGTTCCTTCTCTGCGGATAGGGAGCAAATGGGCCATGCGCCTGGCGGTTCTTACATGCCTCATCATGCTCGGCGGCCTGTGCGGCGGCGCCCCGCAGGCCCTGGCCGGCACCAAGGTGCTGGTCACGACACGCAGCTATGACGTTGTGGGCACGACGGGCGCTGCCCTGGTCGAAGCGATGAACCGCAAAGGTCCCAAGCACGGCTTCATGACCCGCGCCATCGCCGACACCGGCTATGTGGTGAACTGGAAGCTCGATGTGGACCGCACCGACGGGGTCTGCAGGTTGCGAGGCGCCGACGGAACGATGGAGCTCACCTACACTTTTCCGCGCTTGGCTTCGCCGCCGAAACCCGAGCTCGAGCGGCGCTGGCGGCGCTTCCTCGCCGGCGTCCACGCCCACGAGCGTCATCACGGTCGAATCGCCGAGGCCATGATGCGGGCCACCGATAAGTCCATTGCCGGCCTGAAGCTGGCCGACAATTGGTTCTGCACCGCCACCCATCGCGAGGCCAGGCGCCGGATCGACGCCGTCTACGCGCAATATGAAGCGAAACAGAACACTTTCGACGCGCGCGAGCACCGCGACGGCGGCCATGTCGACCGGCTGGTCAATGCGCTGATCGGAAAGAACTGAAAAACTCCAGCCCGGTTCGCCTGCCAGGGCAGGGCGTCAGCTGCGCGGTCCGTCCGGCGCGTCGTTCGCCGCCAGTGCCGACTTGTGCGCGTCCTCGGGCGGGTCGCTTGCGGGCGGCAGCGTGAATTCGACCAGCACCGGCAGATGATCGGAGCCCGTATCCTCCAGCCGGGCCGACGACAGGATCGTCACCCCGCCTTTGCTGAACACCTGATCGATCGGCAGGCCGGCGTAGCGGCGCAGGACGTCCGGCAGGGTGCGGTGGAGCCAGGTCGGGCCGGCCGAGGGCATCAGCGTCATGCCGCTGAGCCGCGCCACCCGCCGCACCGCCGCGCTCCACGGCACGGCATTGCAGTCGCCGGCCATGATGGCGGTCTCGCCGAGCCCGGCCAGCGGCTCCGCCAATTCGCCGATCTGCCAGGACTGCTCCATTGGCCAAGGCCAGCTCAGATGGATCGCGGCGACGTCGACCGGAACGCCGTTGAAATCGATCGTTGCGGTCGCCATCGCGCCGCGCGGCTCGCAACGCGGCGCGGTGCCGGCGGCGAACGGACGGCGTGACAAGAGCGCCACGCCGAATATGCCGTTGGGATAGTCGCACAGGATGCGATAGGGATAGGCGCCGGCAATATAGCCGAGCTCCTTCGCCCACATGCCGGACACTTCGTCGAGCGTGATGACGTCTGGATTGGTCCGGCCGATCAGCGACAGCACCTTCTTCGGCGTCGGGTTGTTGAAGCGCAGGTTCATCTGCAGCAGGCTGTAGACGATCCGGTCGGCCGGCTTCGCGACCGCCTGCTGCGTCGACAATCTGGGCAGCGCGCTCGTGGTCGTGGCGAGGCATACAATGGCGAAGACCAGCGCCGCGACCGCCTGCAGCCGGTAGGAACCGGCAAGCAGCGGCAGCGCGAGCAGCGCCGTCAGCACGCTCAGATGCATGCGGAAATGCGAGAAGGAATCGAAGGCCGGATGCAGCGCGCCGAAGAACCCGGCCAGCAGCGCGGCCGAGAATGCCGTCATCGCCAGGAATGTCAGCTGAGACATCATGCTCAAGCGCGCGCCGCCCGTAGTCATCTGCTCCGACCCGCCCAGGACACCGTTCACGGAAACGCCGGAATGTCCTGTCTCCTTATTCCGACGCATCCCTTCGGACGCTTATCGGCCAAATTGCGGCCCTGCCAAGACGACCGATTGCCTCGGACCTGTGTCGTTACCGCAACGTTCCGCCCTGACTTGTTTCAAGCCAAGGCGGCTACTGGAACGCCGTCTCCGAGAAACTTCTGAGCTTGCGCGAATGCAGCCGCTCCATCGGCATTTCGGCAAGCTTCTCCATCGCCTTGATGCCGATGGTGAGATGCTGCGCCACCTGCCGCTTGTAGAACTCGGTCGCCATGCCGGGCAGCTTCAATTCGCCATGCAGCGGCTTGTCGGATACGCACAGCAGCGTGCCGTAGGGCACGCGGAAGCGGAAGCCGTTGGCGGCAATCGTCGCCGATTCCATATCGAGCGCGATGGCGCGGGACTGCGACAGGCGCTGCACCGGTCCGCGCTGGTCGCGCAGTTCCCAGTTGCGGTTGTCGATGGTGGCGACGGTGCCGGTGCGCATGATGCGCTTGAGGTCGTAGCCGGAAAGTCCAGTGACTTCGGCCACGGCTTCCTGCAGCGCCACCTGGATCTCGGCCAGCGGCGGGATCGGCACCCAGACCGGCAGATCGTCGTCCAGCACATGGTCCTCGCGCACATAGGCATGCGCCAGCACATAGTCGCCAAGTGCCTGCGTGTTGCGCAGGCCCGCGCAGTGGCCGAGCATGACCCAGGCATGCGGCCGAAGCACCGCGATATGGTCGGTGATCGTCTTGGCGTTGGAGGGGCC
This sequence comes from Mesorhizobium sp. M2A.F.Ca.ET.039.01.1.1, assembly GCF_003998035.1. Classification (NCBI taxonomy): domain Bacteria; kingdom Pseudomonadati; phylum Pseudomonadota; class Alphaproteobacteria; order Hyphomicrobiales; family Phyllobacteriaceae; genus Mesorhizobium; species Mesorhizobium sp. M2A.F.Ca.ET.039.01.1.1. The sequence continues at coordinate 6,295 of NZ_RZRY01000112.1, forward strand.
GACGCCGATATTGACCATGGTGATGCCGCCATGGCCGGGCTTCTTCAGGTGGTAGGCCGGCATTTGCGGCAGCCGCTGCGGCGGCGTGCCGTCCGAGGCCGTTGCGCCATTGGCGGTCACGACATTGCCGGGCTCGACGAACTCGACATAGCCGCTGTCGCCCTTGGCCATCAATTCGCGAGCCCGCGCCACGAACTCGTCGATGTAGAACTGGTAGTTGGTGAACAGCACGAAGTTCTGGAAATGCTGCGGGCTGGTCGCCGTGTAATGCGTCATGCGGTGCAGCGAATAGTCGATGCGCTGCGCGGTGAACGGCGCCAGCGGCCTCGGCTCGCCGAACGCCACCTCGAACGTGCCGTTGGCGATCTGGTCGTCGGTGCCGTCGAGATCCGGCACGTCGAACAGGTCGCGGATCGGCCGCTTGATGCGCTCGGCGGCCGCGCCGTCGACATAGCTGCCTTCCAGGAAGGCGAAATGCAGTGGAATGGGCGTCGTCGATTCCGACACGGTCACTGTCACGCCGTGGTTGCGCATGATGAGACGAAGCTGCTCGATGAGGTAGTTCTCGAACAGCTGCGGCTGGGTGATGGTGGTGGCGAAATGCCCGGGCGTCGGCATATGGCCATAGGCCTGGCGCGAGTCGACCTGGCTGAACGAGGTCGTGGTGACGCCGATCTGCGGATAGAAGGCCCGATAGCGCTTGCTCTCGTCGGCGCCCGCGGCAAGCGCCGCGAAGGAATCACGCAGGAATTTGGTGTTGCGATCATAGAGCGCCTGCAGCGCCGCGACGGCCTTTTTGGCGTCATGGAAGCTCTGCGCGCCGAAAGGCTCCGGCATCACGACCGATTCAATGGCTTGGGGGTAGATTCGCTTTTCCATGTCTCAATATAGAGATTCAGGATGGCGCTTGGGAGGGGGATGTGGGACCGCGAGAGCCGATAGCGTCGATTTTCTTCGGATGTGTTTAATGCATGTCGCCCAGAAGTGTGCGCGGTTCTGGGACAACGACATGCAGCAAAACAAAGACTTAAAGCGCCTCGCCTGAACCCGGTTCAGCGCGACGCGCTTTAAGGCGCGCTGGCTACGAGCCAGTCGCACCGTTCGACACTCTATAAAGCTTGTCCGCGCTGCAGGCTGATCAGCAGCACGAAGCCGACGCTCCTGTTCTTATTCGCCGGCGCCTCGATCCTGTGGCCCGCATCGGCGCGCATCATCGGCACAGCCAGCACCGGGGCGGCGAGCAGCATCAGGATGAGCGTCGCCCGCGGCAGCAGCCTCAGGATCTTCGTTGTGGTGGCGGCGATGCGGTTCATTTTGGTGGTGTCCCGATTTTCAATGTGGTCGATTTTCAACTTTGTCGTTTCAGCGCGTCACTTGGTTCACGGAGCCGAGAACGCAGCCACGGGCCGTTCCCACAAGCGGGCCGAGTGCCCGCCCTCGGCCACCAGGATGGCGAAGAGCATGCCGAACAGGCTCATCAGCAGGCAGACGATGGTGAAGCGACGGGCAAGCATTTTCTCTCTCCTTCAATGCGGGAGAGAATGCCGCAATGCCTCTGAACCGGTTATGAGACCGGTATTCATCTGCGGTTCAAAATGATTGACGAGGTCTCAAGCCGCCGTCGGCGACAAGACCGTTCGGCGGAGCGCCGCCGCCGCAAAAGAAAACGGGGCCGCTCGGGGCCCCGTTTCGGATGATCTCGGAAGGTCAGTTACAGCTTGTGCCAGGTCTGGCTCTTGCAGATCAGGCCGCCGAGCACGCAGCCGCTCATCTTGAGCGATGTGCCCGACAGCGTCGCCTTGCCGGAATAGGTCTTGTCGGTTTCCGGGTCGGTGATGGTGCCGGTGTATTTGTTGTCGCCAGCGGCCTTGAAGGAGCCGATCGTCTTGCCGGAGTACTTGCCGGATTTCAGCGTGATGGAGAACGCATCGCTGCCAGCGATCGCCGCCGTTGAGCCGGCCTGCGTCTTCCAATTGCCTTCGATCGGGTCGGCCCACGCGGCGCCCGCCATGATCAAGGTCGCCGCCAGGGCCAGGCTCGTCTTTCGAAACATCTTGTGCTCCTCCCAATGGGTATGCGGCGGGCTCCGGCCCGCCTTCCAGTCCCTTACGCAAAGGTAAAGCTAATCCAGCTCCCGCCAAAACAAAAGCGGTGCCGCCACGGAAGGTTGTAGCGGTTTTCGCCGTGCGCATGGCCGAAAATGAACGGCACCGGAAAAATGCTTCGGTTCCCGTGGTTAGCGAAGTCTTGATTCCGCTCCCGCCAATTTTCATCGAATTTGACGCAAGACCGCGCAAACGCTGGATTCCCATGCTTAACGGTTTCCCGCGTTTACCTCTTGTTTTAGCTTTGTTTTCCGCAAATTAAGCAAGCCATTTAACGACGGATTCAAAGCCAGGCTTCATCCTCGAAAGCATCGAAAGAGCGGCCCGCCCCGAGGGAAATCAAGGGACAGAAGGAGGCAGCTCTCGGGAGCCAGACAGGGGATTGAAATGGCACGTTTTGAAATGCTTGAAGACGGCTTCGGCGCCATGGGGGCAACTGCCCAGGCCGACATTCTTTTCGAACTGGGCATGATGTATGCGACCGGCCGCGATTGCGAGACCGATGTCGTCGCCGCCCACAAATGGTTCAACATCGCCGCGATCAAAGGTTCGGTCCGGGCCGCCGAGCTGCGCTCGGAACTGTCTGCCACCATGTCGAAGGTGGAGATCGCCATGGCGCTGCGCGAAGCCCGCGAATGGATGACGATGCACTGATCCTGCGCGCAGCGCTGAGAAGTTGATTTGGACAAGGCCGCGAAAAGACGGCCGGCCCACAAGACCAAGAACGCGGCAGGTAAACAAACTCAGCCGCGCGAAAAAACAGGGAAGCGAGCGGGTTTCAGGCGCGGGGCGTCTGGGGAGCTCGACTGCAAAAGCCGCGACCGACCGAAACAAGGTCGGCGCGGCTTTTTGCATTACGCTAGGTAATCACGCGGGCGCGTGGCCCAAGAAATCCTCGCCGGAATGAACCAAAACCGGCCGTACTGTCCTCTCGACAGTCTCGGCGAAGGGTGAAATTGTCCCGGCTCTGTGAAAGAAGCGCGGCCATGCCGCCGCGCGCAAGTGGAGGAGTTCTGATAGCCATGAAAAGATTGGGTATTTTGAGCGCGGCCGCATTTGGCCTGATGATGAGCGCCCCGGTTGCCTTTGCCGACGACATCACCATTTCGGTGGTCGGCCCGATGACCGGCCAGCTCGCCACCATCGGTGACCAGTTCAAGCAGGGCGCGCAGGCTGCCGCCGAGGCCATCAACGCCGCCGGCGGCGTCAACGGCTCGCAGATCAAGCTCGACATCGAGGACGACCAGTGCGATCCGAAGCAGGCGGTGTCGGTTGCCAACCGCATCGTCGCCAACGGCGTCAAGTTCGTCGACGGCCATGCCTGCTCGGGCTCGAGCATTCCGGCCTCCGCCGTCTATGCCGAAGCCGGTACGCTGATGATGAGCCCGGCCTCGTCGAACCCGGTGTTGACCGATGCCGCCGCCAAGTCCGGCTGGCCGACGATCATGCGCCTCTACACGCGTGACGACGCGCAGGGCGCCTTCATCGGCCCGTGGATCGCCAAGAAATATGCCGGCAAGAATGTCGTCGTCCTGCACGACAAGAGCGCCTACGGCCAGGGCGTTGCCGACGCCGTCAAGGCGACGATGAATGCGGGCGGCCTCAAGGAAGTCGATTACGAAGGCATCAACGCCGGCGAGAAGGATTACTCGGCCCTCGTCACCAAGCTGAAGGAACTCAAGGCCGACGTCGTCTATTTCGGCGGCTACCACCCCGAGGCTGGGTTGATCCTGCGCCAGGCGGCGGAGCAGAACGTCAAGTTCCAGCTGATCATGCCGGATTCGATCGCATCGCCGGAATTCTGGCAGGTCGCCGGTCCAGCCGGTGAGGGCACGCTGTTCGTCTTCCCGTCGGACCCGCAGGCCAAGCCCCAAGCGAAGGACGCGGTCGCCAAGATCAAGGCCGGCGGCTTCACACCTGAAGGCTTCACGCTGTTCTCCTATGCCGTGATCCAGGCCGTCGCCGAAGGCGTCAAGCGCGCCGGCACCGACGATCCGGCCAAGGTCGCCGAGGCGCTCAAGGACGGCAAGCCCATCAGCACCGTCGTCGGCGACGTCATCTTCGACGAGAAGGGCGACCTCAAGAACGCCAGCTACGACATCAACCAGTGGCACGACGGCAAATACGCGCCTATCCAGCAGTAATCGCTCCTGTTTGTGTGAAGGTGGCCGGGGCTCGTCCCGGCCACTTTCGTTTTATCGCTGGTCCTCCGCGAACCGCACCAGCACCGTGCCGTCGCTGACCTGAGCTCCCTCGGCCGCGATCTCCGCGATCACCCCGTCATGCGGGGCGGCGATCATGTGCTCCATCTTCATCGCCTCAAGGATCAGAAGCGGCTGGCCCTTGATCACGGCATCGCCCACTGCTGCCCGCACCAGCTTGACCAGCCCCGGCATCGGCGCGCGCAGGCTGCCTGAGGCGGCTCCCGCCTCGTCGGCCTTGGCGAGCGGGTCGCGAACCGTGAAGGTGTAGCCGACGGCGCCCTCGAAGACCGTGACGTGGCCGGGCCAGCGGACGGCGCGCGGCATGGTTCTCAGATCATGCGTGTTCACGGCATCATGCGGCGCCTCCAGCGCCACCTGGAAGCGGCCGTCCGGCCGCGCCGAAACCCGGGCCAGAATGTTCTCCTCGCCATGGCGCAGGCGGATGCGGCGCGCGAGCGTGTGGAAATGGGCATAGCCTGAGAGCGTCGACCACGGATCTGCGGCGGCACCTGGCGCGCCGGCGTCGGTCGCGGCCAGCGCCGCGGCGGCAATCGTCTCGTCGCTTGGCGCGGGGATGGCGGTGAGCGCCTCCTGATGCCTGCCGATCAGCCCGGTATCGACATCGCCGGCCGCGAAATCGGCGTCCGCGGCAAGCGCCGCCAGGAAGGGGGTGTTGACTGTCGAGCCGGCAACTTCGGTCTCGGCGAGCGCACCGCGCAATGCCGCAAGGGCGGCGTTCCTGTCCTTGCCGTGCACCACCAGCTTGGCGATCATCGGGTCATAGAAGGGCGAGATCGCGTCGCCGGCGCGTACGCCGGTTTCGACGCGCATCGCAGCACCCTCCGGCGCCGCGTCTGGGAATTTCAGATGATGCAGCCTGCCGGTCGCGGGCAGGAACCCTTTCGCAGCGTCCTCGGCATAGAGGCGCGCCTCGAAGGCGTGGCCGGAAAGCGCGATCTCGCCTTGCGTCTTCGGCAGCCTTTCGCCGGACGCGACGCGCAACTGCCATTCGACAAGATCGACGCCGGTGACCATCTCGGTGACGGGGTGCTCGACCTGCAGCCGCGTGTTCATCTCCATGAACCAGAAGCGGTCGGCTTTGAGCCCCTGGGAGGCGTCGACGATGAACTCGATGGTGCCGGCACCCGAATAATTGATCGCCTTGGCGGCCTTTACGGCTGCCTCGTTCATCGCCTTGCGCAGCGCAGGCGTCATGCCGGGGGCGGGGGCTTCCTCGATCACCTTCTGGTGGCGGCGTTGCGCCGAGCAGTCGCGTTCGAAGAGATGCACGGCATTGCCGAAATTGTCGCCGAACACTTGGCACTCGATATGGCGCGGCTTGTCGACATATTTTTCGACCAGCACCCGGTCGTCACCGAACGCCGCTTTCGCTTCGCGCCGCGCGCCCGACAGCGCTTCGGAAAAATCGTCGGGATGGTCAACGCGGCGCATGCCCTTGCCGCCGCCGCCGGCGCGCGCCTTGATCAGGACGGGGTACCCGATCTCGCGCGCCTTGGAGGCGAGCAGCACGATCTCCTGCGCTTCGCCATGATAGCCGGGCACGACGGGCACGCCGGCCGCCTCCATCAGCCGCTTGGCGGCGTCCTTCAATCCCATGGCGCGGATAGAGGCGGCGCTCGGCCCGATGAAGACGAGGCCTGCCGCGGTCACCTGGTCGACGAAATCCGGATTTTCCGACAGGAAGCCGTAACCGGGATGGATCGCCTCGGCGCCGGTGGCGAGCGCCGCGGCAACGATCTTGTCGCCGCGCAGATAGCTTTCGCCGACAGGCGAGGGGCCTATATGCACCGCCTCGTCGGCCATCTCGACATGCAAGGCGCGGGCGTCGGCGTCGGAATAGACGGCCACGCTGCGCACGCCGAGCTTGCGGGCCGTGCGAATGACGCGGCAGGCGATCTCGCCGCGATTGGCGATCAGGATCTTGCCGAACATGGAACCTCCGCAGCCAGAGTATGCTTTGAGCGAGGTCGGCGTTCCTTCGCGCCCCCCTCTGTCCTGCCGGACATCTCCCCCACTTGGGGGGAGATTGGATGTCGCCGCCGCCTTCGCCAACTATCGACGTTGCAAAGGAGCCGTCCGCAAAGCTGCTGATCTCCCCCCTTCTGCGGGAGATGCCCGGCAGGGCATAGGGGGGCGCTGTCCCGCCAGCGCTTCGGGACAAGCATTCGTCCGAAATCATAGACCTCTCCCTCGCCAAGGGAGTGCTCTGCCGAGGTCGCCTCTTGGGCAGTTTTGGTCATCAAGGTCCGCTCCTTCCAACGGCAGCGGCGGCCCGCCGGTAGATCTCCGCCGTCTGCTCATCGAAACAGCAGAAGGTAACTGCATCCGGCACTGCATTCTGCCGCAGAAAGTTACTGACTGTGTCGACGGCAATCCCAGTCGCTTCCTCCTTCGGAAAGCGGTAAATACCGGTCGAGATCGCCGGAAACGCCACCGTCCGGCAATCATGGCCGAGTGCGATTTCGAGCGAGCGCCGATAGCACGAGGCAAGCAGGCTCGCCCCGGCC
>NZ_RZRY01001130.1:0-1414 GCF_003998035.1 Mesorhizobium sp. M2A.F.Ca.ET.039.01.1.1
GCCATCAGCAAACCGGCCGGCATCGTCGAACTGGTGTTTTCGGGCGGCGGCACCATCATGCTCGACGTCGAATGCGTCGAGGCACGGCTTGCCGATGTCGGCGGCGCCTGGGAAGCCACCTCGCGACCTGTGCACAGAGGCTGACTATGGCCATCACGCTCCGCCAGTCCGATACCGATTTCGAACAGCGCTTTTCGGCCTTCCTCACCACCAAGCGGGAAGTGTCGGCCGATGTCGAGGCCGTGGTGCGGGACATCATCGCCCGCGTGCGCGCCGAAGGCGACAAGGCGCTGATCGACTACACGCTGAAGTTCGACAAAGCCGATCTCGGCGCGCTCGGCATCGCCGTGTCGAAGGACGACATCGCCAAGGCCTATGAAGCGGCCGATCCGGCCACCGTCGAGGGGCTCAAATTCGCGCGCGACCGTATCCGTTCGCATCACGAGCGGCAAAAGCCGAAGGACGACCGCTACACGGATGCCGCTGGCGTCGAGCTGGGCTCGCGCTGGACGGCGATCGAGGCCGTCGGCCTTTATGTGCCCGGCGGCACGGCGAGCTATCCAAGCTCGGTGCTGATGAACGCCGTGCCGGCCAAGGTCGCCGGCGTCGAGCGCATCGTCATCGTCGTGCCGGCGTCGGGCGGCGTCATCAATCCGCTGGTGCTGGTGGCGGCCGACCTTGCCGGCGTTTCGGAGATCTACCGCGTCGGCGGCGCGCAGGCCGTTGCGGCGCTTGCCTATGGCACCCAGACGATCAGGCCGGTCGCCAAGATCGTCGGTCCCGGCAATGCCTATGTCGCGGCGGCCAAGCGCCAGGTGTTCGGCACGGTCGGCATCGACATGATCGCCGGACCGTCGGAAGTGCTGGTGGTGGCCCGTGCCGACAACGATCCGGACTGGATCGCGGCCGACCTTCTGGCGCAGGCCGAGCATGATGTCTCGGCGCAGTCGATCCTGATCACCGACAATGCCGAATTCGGCAGGGCGGTCGAGCAGGCGGTCGAACGCCAGTTGCAAGTCCTGCCGCGCGGCGAGACGGCGGCCGCCAGCTGGCGCGATTTCGGCGCGGTGATCCTGGTGCCGACGCTCGATGCCTCGCTGCCGCTGGTCGACAGGATCGCGGCGGAACATGTCGAGCTCGCCTTCGACGATGCCGAGGGCTTCCTTTCCAGGATGCGCAACGCGGGCGCCGTGTTCATTGGCCGGCACACTCCGGAAGTGATCGGCGACTATGTCGGCGGCTCCAACCACGTGTTGCCGACAGCACGTTCGGCGCGTTTCTCCTCGGGCCTGTCCGTGCTCGATTTCGTCAAGCGCACCTCGATCCTGAAGCTCGGGCCGCAGCAGCTCAAGGCGCTGGCGCCCGCCGCGATCGCGCTTGCCAAGGCGGAGGGGCTCGATGCGCATGCCCGCTC
>NZ_RZRY01001131.1:0-1411 GCF_003998035.1 Mesorhizobium sp. M2A.F.Ca.ET.039.01.1.1
CGGCGACCGCCTGCAGGTGAGCGATCGGAAGGTCGATCTCGACGCCGGTTATCTGGCAGGCCTCAACGAGGCCGAACGGGGTGAGATCACCTTGCGACTGTCGGCGGCGGGCGAGGTCTTCGACGAACTGCGTCTGACAGTCAGGTTGCTTGCTCGCGACGAGTGGGGTGGCGTTGCCGACATGGCGCAGCTGCTCCCGGCCTTCGTGATGCCGAATGATCCCGGTGTTGCACCGATCCTCAGGGCAGCTGCGGAACGACTCGCCGCGCACGGGCATCCGAGCGGCCTTGACGGCTACCAGTCGCAAAGCCCGCAACGGGCATTCATGCTGACGGCTGCCATCTATTCGGCGATCGCCGGCATAGGGCTGCATTACGCCGAGCCTCCGGCGAGCTTCGAGAGCCGCGGCCAAAAAGTCAGGCGTCCTACCACTATAGCGGAGGAGCGGCTCGCTACCTGCCTGGACAGCTCGCTTCTTTTCGCCGCCGCCCTTGAGGGAGCCGGCCTCCACCCTGCTGTCCTGATGTTTGATGGACATGCCGCTGTGGGGGTCTGGCTCACCAAGCGCACCTTTTCCAACGCGGTTGAAACGGATCAGATGGAGGTCCGCAAGGCGCTTGCCTCGCGCGAGTTCATCGCTTTCGAAACCACAGGCGTCACGCACCGGCCCGCGCTGACGCTCGAGGCCGCCCAGAATGCGCTCGGTATTCGTCTTGCGGAGGAGCAAGCGCATGCCTTCGTCGCGGCCATAGACGTGCGGCGATCGCGCAGCGGCGGCATCACGCCGCTTGCCTCGCACGAGCCGGTCAGACGCAATGCAGTCGATGAAGAGGCGGCGGCTGGGGTGGCCCTGCCCCTCCCAGCGGCGCCAGCAGCCGGCGAGATGCCGGCAGAGGCCGTTGAGATCAAGCCCACCACTGCGGTGGGTCGCATCCAACGTTGGCAAAAGAAGCTGCTCGACCTGACACTCAGGAACCGCCTTCTCAACTTCCCCGATTCGAAGAAGACGATCCCGTTTTTGTGCACCGACGTGGCCTATCTGGAGGACAGGCTGGCAAATGGTGCGGCAGTCCGCCTCATCTCCTTGCCCGAGCAGAACCCATTGGGGGAGCGCGACGCGGAACTCTACCGCGATGTGCACGGTCGCGATTTGCAACGCGGTTACGCTGCCGAAGCACTGCTGAGGGATGAACTCGCTTCGACGCTGGATACCCGTCAGCTTGAGGCGAGACTGATCGACCTCTATCGGCAGGTGCGCAACGACTTCGCCGAAGGCGGGGCAAACACGCTGTTCCTTGCTGTGGGCTTCCTTCGCTGGAAAAAGAAGCCCGAGGACGAGCGCAGCTATCGGGCGCCGCTGCTGCTGGTGCCGGTCCGGCTCGAGCGGCGCAGCGCGAGCTCACGTTTCACT
>NZ_RZRY01001132.1:0-1403 GCF_003998035.1 Mesorhizobium sp. M2A.F.Ca.ET.039.01.1.1
AACCTCTCCTATGTGCCGTTCGCCGGTGGCGGCGAGGCGCTGTCGGCGCTGCTCGGCAACCAGGTCGCGGCCGGCATTTCCGGCTACGGCGAATTCTCCGAGCAGATCAAGGCCGGCGCGCTCCGGCTGCTCGCCATCTCGGCCGACAAGCGCCAGGACGGCATCGATGCGCCGACGCTGAAGGAGGCCGGTTTCGATGTCGAGCTGTTCAACTGGCGCGGCGTCTTCGCGCCGCCCGGCGTGTCCGACGACGACAAGGCGGCGATGATCAAGCTGATCGAGACCATGGCCAAGAGCGACGCCTGGGCGACAGAGTGCAAGAACCGCAACTGGACGCCGATCCTGCTCACTGGCGACGACTACGCCAAGTTCGTCACCGAGGACACCGCCCGCATCGGCGCCATTTTGAAGGATCTCGGTCTCGCCTGAGGCGTCCACCGGATCACGGAGGCGGCACCGCCTCCGTGACAGCATGCAAGCAGGAAATGGACTGCGGCGATGCCGGCAGCCGCGTGCCGGCCATCCGGCGAGGAGATCATGAGCACCAGCGACCATCAGGCGTCACCGCCGGGTCTTGCCTTACCTGAATTACTGATCGGCGTCGGGCTTCTCGCCTGCGCCGGCGCCGTCGCCTGGCAGACGCTGGCGATCCCGGTCTCGCCGCTCTACTCCAAGGTCGGCCCGACGGTCTTCCCCTATATCACCATGGCCGGGATGATCTTGCTGTCGCTGCTGCTCATCCTCGCCGCCATTCGCGGCGGCTGGCAGCCGGAGGAGGAAAAGGAAACGCCGACCGATTGGAAGGCGATGGGCCTCGTGGCGGCGGGTCTCGTTGCCAACCTCGTGCTCATCCAGCCGCTCGGCTTCACCGCGGCCTCGGTCATCATGTTCGTGCTGGTCTGTTTCGGCTTCGGCAGCCGGCACCCGCTGCGTGACGCGCTGCTCGGCCTCGTGCTGGCGCTTGCCGCCTATTTCGGCTTCGCCAAGGCGCTCGGCGTCAACATCGGTGCCGGCCTGATCGAGAACCAGCTCAACGCGCTGATGGGCGCCATGCTCGGCGGCAAGGGGGGCTGAGATCATGGACACGCTCAGCCATCTCGCGCACGGGTTCGCTGTCGCCTTCACGCCGACCAACCTGTTATGGTGCCTTGTCGGCACGACGCTCGGAACGGCGATCGGCGTGCTGCCCGGGCTCGGGCCGGCGCTGACCATCGCGCTCTTGTTGCCGATCACCTACCAGGTGGCGCCGGAGGCCTCGTTCATTTTGTTTGCCGGCATCTATTACGGCGCGATGTATGGCGGCTCGACGACGTCGATCCTGCTCAACACGCCTGGCGAAAGCGCCACGATCGTCACCGCGCTCGAGGGCAACCGCATGGCGCGTTCGGGGCGCGGCCGGGCGG
>NZ_RZRY01001133.1:0-1400 GCF_003998035.1 Mesorhizobium sp. M2A.F.Ca.ET.039.01.1.1
GTAGCACTCCGCAGAGATCTTGGCCGGTCGGCTCCGTTTGCATTGGCAGGTGGCATGCCTTGGAGATTGGCCGAAACGCCCATCGCGATCGTCATTCCAGTCTAATCATCCGACATGGGACTGGCCGGCCAGGGCAGCCGATGGCGCAGCTCTTCGACCAGGACCCGCTCATTCTCCGAATAGTCGATCGGAACGACGACGAGATTGACGCCGCCCGCGGCGAAGGCCTGCTCAAGGGCCGGTCTCAGCTCGGCAATGGCGCCTACCCTGGTGCCCTTGGCGCCATAGGCTTCGGCATAGCGGACGAAATCGGGATTCGCGAAGGTCATGCCGAAATCGGGAAAGTCGTCGACCGCCTGCTTCCAGCGGATCATGCCGTAGGCATGGTCCTCAATGATCAGGACCACGAGGTTGAGCTTCAGCCTGACGGCGGTTTCCAGCTCCTGGCTGTTCATCATGAAGCCACCATCGCCGCAAATCGCCATGACGCGGCGTTCTGGAAAAAGCATCGCCGCCATCATCGCCGACGGCAGGCCGGCACCCATCGTGGCCAACGCATTGTCGAGCAGCAGCGTGTTGGCGACGCGCGTGCGGTAGTTGCGCGCGAACCAGATCTTGTACATGCCGTTGTCGAGCGCCAGGATGCCGTCGGCCGGCATCACCGCGCGCACGTCGTGCACCAGGCGCTGCGGCGTGAAGCGGTCCTCGCTGTCGCGCGCCGCGATGCGGTTCAATATCCCCTCGCGCAGCGGCAGCAGTGCCTGTGCGTTGGGAATGTTGCCTTCCAGGCGGTCGGCCAGCAGCCTGAGCGACGCGCCGATATCGCCGATCACCTCGGTTTGCGGGAAATAGACCTGCTCGACAGTGGCCGGCTGGTAGCCGACATGAATGACCTTGGGACCGTCGGCGCCCATGATGAAGGGTGGCTTCTCGACCGTGTCGTGGCCGATCGTGATGATGAGATCCGCCCGCTCGATCGCCTCATGCACATAGTCGCGCTCGGACAGGGCGGCTGTGCCCATATAGAGCTCGGTCCCACCCGGCACCGTGCCCTTGCCCATCTGGGTGGTGAAATAGGGAATGCCGGTCCGCAGGACGAACTGGGCGAGGTCCGAGGTCGAGCGCGGCCGCGAGGCGGCGGCGCCCATCATCGCCAGCGGCCGCTCGGCCTCGATGATCATACGCGCGGCGCGGTCGAGCGCAAGCGGGCTCGCCAGCGGCAGCTCGACCGGGTGCGGCGGAATCGGTGCCACCGCGTCGCATTCCTCGGCGGCGATGTCTTCCGGCAGCTCCAGATGCACCGGTCCCGGCCGCTCCTCGCCGGCCACCCGGAAAGCCTCGCGCACCACGCCCGGGATCATCCTGGGCGAAACGATCTGACGCGAAAGCTTGGTCAGGGG
>NZ_RZRY01001134.1:0-1395 GCF_003998035.1 Mesorhizobium sp. M2A.F.Ca.ET.039.01.1.1
GGCAATGACCTGATCACAGCCTGCAACCTTGGCCGGGACAATGGTCATGACTGGCGCCGACAGGAGCGGGTAGCGGCCGCCCGGCACATAGCAGCCGACAATCTCGATCGGGATCACCCGGTGACCGAGGTGAAGTCCCGGCAAGCTTTGGATTTCGAGGGGAAGAATGGTCTTCAGCTGTGCCTCGGCGAAGCGGCGGACGTTAGCGATGGCAAATTCCGTGTCTTCCCTGGTCTGCGCATCGAGATCGGCGACAGCTTTCTGCTTCTCCTCCTCGGTGATTTCAAAGTTGGTGACGTCAGCCTTGTCGAAGGCAAGCGAGTATTCACGAACCGCAGCGTCCCCGTGCTTGCGAACGTGCGCAATGATCTCCCTGACGCTTTTCTCGACCGGGGCCGTGTCTGAGACGGCCTCCCGAGAGGGCCGCTTAATTTGGGTAAATTTGCCTTTCAGCGCTTCAAGCCGCGACGTCATCGAAACCTCGTTATTTTATGTGCACTCCAGCATCGTGCAATAAAAATAATCCACAATTGCCCATCTGGCACGCGTTCAATATACTCACCGCCTGGTCAGCTACCCGGGCCCTCTTGGTGTTTTTTGATTGCCGGAACAGCATGATCTCTAAATAGAAATTCAGGGAACTGACGAATGCCAAGGATTGGCTCCAAACTGCGCGAACTGCGTCGCCGACGGGACCTTAGCGTCAGAGCGTTGGCGGCTCGTTCGGGAATATCTCATTCTACAATATCTCTCATTGAGCGCGATCGCATGAGCCCTTCGGTCGACACTTTGGGTGCTATGCTGGACGCGCTTGGAACGACGCTCACGGGCTTCTTTTCCGATCTACAGTCAAGCCTCCCGTATTCCCCATTCTATGCGTCGGCCAACCTGGTGGAAATTGGAAAGGTCGACACAATCTCCTATCGCGTGATCGGCTTGGATCACCCAAACCGTCAACTGCTGATGTTGCACGAACGATATGCACTGGGCGCGGACAGCGGCGAAGAATTCACCCATACAGCGCAGGAAGCTGGCATGGTTTTATCCGGCATGGTGGAGGTGACGGTGGGAAACCAGAAACGAATTCTCAATCCGGGGGACGGATACTATTTTGATAGTCGGTTGCCGCATCGATTTCGAAACGTTCACAACGGCCATAGCGAAATCGTCAGCGCTATAACGCCACCCACTTACTGACTATCCGATCGTGGGCAAAGCCTGGTGAGTATAATAACCAACGTCGCGGACCCAGCTGCCCAATTACAAGAAAACGCGTATTTCATATTAAATGCCGAACTCACGCGAACGACGATTGAGGTGGCTAACGCCTCCAGGCGGCTAGGTTGGGGCAGCAGCTCGTCGCCGAAGCGCGTAGAAACCAGAAATGTCAGTTGC
>NZ_RZRY01001135.1:0-1390 GCF_003998035.1 Mesorhizobium sp. M2A.F.Ca.ET.039.01.1.1
GAGCGCCACAAAGATGATCACCGGAACCGCCTGCGGGCCGGTGGCCGCCAGGATGAATCCACCCGCGATATTGGCGCACAGATAGGCGATCGAACCCCATTTGCGCATCGTCGTGTAATTCGAGCCGAAGCGGCGCACGCCCGACAGTGCCAGCGAATCGGCCATCGGTGAGTGCGGCGTCCAAACGATGGTGAGCAGCAGCGACACGGCAAGCACGATCGCGTAGGCGGCCGGCAGGAAATAGCCGGCCGAGACAACCATCGAGGCCGCGACCAGCGCGATATAGACATTGGCGCGGTCCTTCGCCCGGTCGGCAAGCGCCGTCAGCATCGGCGTCGTCACCACGCGCAGGAACATCGGCGCCGCCAGGATGACGGCGATCTGCTCGGCATGAAACCCCTTCGCCTGCAGCCAGAGCGGAAAATAAGGCAGATGCGTGCCCTGTGACACGAACAAGGTGGCGAAGATCAGGCTGATGCGCAGTTCGAAATGGCTGGGCTTGATGCGTTGTTCGGGCGAGAGCGGCGGCAGCGACATGAATCGATCCAATTACGCTGCAATCGACGGCCTGCAACGCGTTTCGATCCCTAACATGCGGCAAGGCAGGGCGGAACTGCCTGGACTAATCGATCAAGGGCAAAGCTGTTGAAGACCGCGTCCGGCACGGGATATGCCGCGCTTCGGCTTCAATGAACAACGCGCGCAAAGAGGCTCCAACCGCGGCCGATCTCTGATCGGCAGGCGCGTTCAGGCCGCTCGCGCCGCCCTGCCCTTGAGGTCGATAATGTCGACCGGAACCAACACATCCTTCCCAGTTGAAGATTCCGGCAGCACATGCGCCCAGGTCAGGATCTCCAGGCGGCCGTCGAAGTGCTCGACCGCCGCCGTGCAGCTTTCCACCCAGTCGCCGGTGTTGATGTACTGTACGTCGCCATAGCTTTCGATCGCGGCGTGATGGATGTGGCCGCAAATCACGCCGTCGACATGCGAGCGCCGCGCTTCCTCGGAAAGCACGGTCTGGAACGAGCCGATGAAATTCACCGCGTTCTTCACCTTGACCTTGGCCCAGGACGAGAACGACCAGTAAGGCAGGCCGAGCAGATGGCGCAGCTTGGTCACGACGCGGTTGATCAGCATCGCCGTGTCATAGGCATAGTCGCCGAGATAAGCGAGCCAGCGCTGGTTGTGCACTACCGTGTCGAACTGGTCGCCGTGGATGACCAGCAGGCGCCGGCCGTCGGCGGTCTCGTGGATGGCGCGGTCGGCGACGACGATGCCGCCGAAATGCACGCCCTGGAACTGGCGGGCGAATTCGTCGTGATTGCCGGCGATATACGTGATCGAGGCGCCCTTGCGCGCCTTGCGCAGCAGTTTCTGCACGACGTCGTTG
>NZ_RZRY01001136.1:0-1382 GCF_003998035.1 Mesorhizobium sp. M2A.F.Ca.ET.039.01.1.1
ACCACGAAACGCGCGCCCTTGATCTCGCCGGGCTTGGTGCCGGGGATGTTTTCGGCCGTCAGCGTGCCGCCATGCGCCTCGACGATCTGGCGGCTGATCGACAGCCCGAGACCAGAGTTCTGGCCGAACGCCTCGCCGGCCGGCCGGTCGGTGTAGAAGCGCTCGAAGATGCGGTCGATGTTCTCGGCCCGGATACCCGGGCCGTTGTCGTCGACGGTGATGATGTTGAACTTGCCAGCGCGCGCCAATGAGATCGCGATATGGCCGTGCTCGTCGGGCACGAAGGAGCGCGCGTTCTCGATCAGGTTGGTGATGACTTGGCCAATCCTCAGATCATGGCCGACAACGTAATAGCCCTTGGCGCCGGTCGGCAGCTTGGCCACCTTGAGTTCGATCTCGACAGCCTTCTTGTTGCGCGTGGTCTCGCGCGAGACCGCGACCAGATCGGTGATGAACTTCTTCAGGTCCACGGTTCCGGCGTCCTCGCGCGCCAGCTCCGCGTCGAGACGGGAGGCGTCGGAGATGTCGGTGATCAGCCGGTCGAGCCGCTTCACGTCGTGCTGGATGATCTCCATCAGACGCGCGCGAGACGTGTCGTTCTTCGCCAAGGGCAGCGTCTCGACCGCGCTGCGCAGCGATGTCAGCGGGTTCTTCAATTCATGCGAGACGTCGGCGGCGAAGCTTTCGATCGCCTCGATGCGCGCGTAAAGCGCATTGGTCATGTCGCGCACGGCGATGGACAAATTGCCGATCTCGTCCTGCCGGTCGGAAAAGTCCGGTATTTCCTCGCGGTTCTTGACGCCGCGCCGCACCCTGACGGCGGCGGCGGAAAGCCGCCGCAGCGGATTGGCGATGGTGGACGCCAGAAGCATCGAAAGGATCGCGGTGACCAGCGCCGCGACGCCGAACACGCGCAGGATCGCCTTGCGCTCGGCCGCGACGATCTTGTCGATATCGCCGCCTTCCGTGGACAGCATCAGCACACCCAGCACGGCGCGAAAACGCTGGATCGGCACCGCGACGGAGACGATCTGCTCGCCCTGCTCGCTCACCCGCACAATGGTCGAAGGGCTGCCGGTCAGCGCCTTGACCACCTCCGGGAAGGCCGCGCCATTGCCGCCGGGCTGCTCGTGGTAGACGGGCAGGTCCTTGTTGCGGAAGAAGTCGAAGATGAACTTCTCGACCCGCTCCACGAGGGCGGGCTGTTCGTCGTCGACGGGCGGCAGGTCGTAGCGCAGGATCTGGCCGCGCGAATAGAGATGCCGGGAGTCGAGCAGGAGGTTCGCGTCGCGGTCATAGATGCGGGCGCGGGTGCGCGTCGGCGAGATCAGCCGTCTCAGCACCGGCGCGACGCGCTCGGGGTTGATCGGGAAGTCCAGATT
>NZ_RZRY01001137.1:0-1381 GCF_003998035.1 Mesorhizobium sp. M2A.F.Ca.ET.039.01.1.1
CCGCCTGTCCAACAAGGAGCACCGATTTGGCTGGAAAGCCGGAAAGTCCGGCTGGCGCCATCTCATCGTCGCCGAAGGTGAAACCGCCGCGAAGGATCAGGCCACTGGCCGCGAGCTCGGCCGCAATCACCTCGACCCGAGCGCGGGAAAAAGTCATCCCTTCCGGTCCGGGTCGGAGAACGCGCTCCGCCAGACTTCCTTATGGATGATGTCGGCCACTTTAGCCCGGCCTGAATCGGGCTCCTTTCACGTGAAGGCGTCGGGCATCGAGCCTTTCTTCTTGGCGATGAACTCCTTCAGCGCCTCGTCGATGGCCGGATCGAGATGCGGCGCTTCGTAGCTTTCAAGCCAGCGGCGTGCGAGCTCGTTGGCGCGCTGCGGCGCGGTCTTCTCGCCCTCGGCCAGCCACTGCTCGTAGGAATTGTTGTCGGCGATGTTGGAGCGGTAGAAGGCCGTCTGGAAATTCGCCTGGGTATGGTCGCAGCCGAGATAATGGCTGCCCGGCCCGACCTGGCGGATGGCGTCCATCGCCTGGCCGTTTTCCGACAGGTCGACGCCCTCGCAGAACTTCTGCTGCATGCCGAGCTGGTCGATGTCCATCATGAATTTCTCGTAGCAGGAGGCGAGGCCGCCCTCGAGCCAGCCCGCCGAATGCAGCACGAAATTGGTGCCGGCGAGGATCGTCGAGTTGAGCGTGTTGGCGCTCTCATAGGCCGCCTGCGCATCCGGGATCTTCGAGGCGCAGAGCGAACCGCCGGTGCGGAACGGCAGGCCGAGCCGGCGCGCCAGCTGGGCGGCGCCATAGGAGACCAGCGACGGCTCCGGCGTGCCGAAGGTCGGCGCGCCTGACTGCATCGAGATCGACGAGGCGAAGGTGCCGAACAGCACCGGCGCGCCCGGCCGGATCAACTGCGTGAACGAGGCGCCAGCGAGCACTTCGGCCAGCACCTGCGTCAGTGTGCCGGCGACCGTCACCGGGCTCATCGCGCCGGCCAGGATGAAGGGCGTGACGATGCAGGCCTGGTTGTGGCGCGAATAGACCTTCAGGGCGCCGAGCATCGTTTCGTCGAACACCATCGGCGAGTTGGCGTTGATCAGGCTGGTCAGCACCGTGTTGTTCTCGACGAAGTCGTCGCCGAAGACGAGCTTGGCCATCGCCACCGTATCCTCGGCCCGCTCCGGCGCGGTCACAGAGCCCATGAACGGCTTGTCCGAGTAACGGATATGCGCGTAGATCATGTCGAGGTGGCGCTTGTTGACCGGCACGTCGACCGGCTCGCACACTGTGCCGCCTGAATGGTGGATCGACGGCGCCATATAGGCGAGCTTCACGAAATTCTGGAAATCCTCGATCGTCGCGTAGCGGCGGTTGCCCTCCGGG
>NZ_RZRY01001138.1:0-1377 GCF_003998035.1 Mesorhizobium sp. M2A.F.Ca.ET.039.01.1.1
GCCGGAGTTCTACTATGGCCACTGCCATTGCTGTCATTGAAGAGGTTTCACGCAAGCTCGGGGGACCGAGCGTGCTGGGAACAGATGTTCGTTCTCAGGCAGATCTCGCCATGATCGTCCGTCGCAGATTGCCCTTGGCCACCTTGAAGGGATTGTCGCTTGCCGCCCTCAGCGAGCAGGAGATCGAGCGCTTCGTCATCCCGCAGCGCACCCGGCGCCATCGGGCCGAGAAGAACCAGCCGCTGACTGTGGAAGAGTCCGACCGCGCCGTGAGACTGGTTCGCATCCAGGCACTGGCGGAAGAGACCTTTGAGGATGCAGCAAAGGCCAATCGGTGGCTGCGTAAGGAGCTCGGCGAATTGGGTGGCGAGACGCCTTTGAGCGTCGCCCAGACCGAGGCCGGCGCCCGCGTCGTGGAAACCATCCTCGGGAAGATCGCCTGGGGCGCCGCCGCCTGATGCGGTTGTGGCGGCTTTCGAGCCTCCAGTATGCGAATGCGATGGACGGCGGCTACGGCCTGCTGTTCGATGGCCGCTGGAATACGGTCGGGCATCCAGTCACCTACGCCACCACGTCGCCCTCGCTCTGCATCCTGGAGAAGCTTGTCCACGTTGAAGACCCGGCGTTGCTGCCGGCGCTCGCCATGGTGGCATACGATGTCGCGGATGAGATCCCTGCCTCGCATCGAACCATCGATGACCTTCCTGCTGATCGGCGCCAATGACGCAGCACCTTGGCGACGAATGGCTCACCGCAAATGATACCGCGCTGCTCTTTGTTCCATCGGCAATCGTACCGATTGCGGATAGCCCTGACCGCAATGTCCTTATCAATCCACGCCACTCTGCGGCCGCAGCGGTTCAGATCGCGCGCGTCGAGCGATTCGAGCTGGACATCCGGCTGTTAAGGGAATGAGATGGGAAATGACGTTTTTATTTCAATGCGTTAGGTTGTTCCATAAGATAGAGCATGCAACTTAAAGTAGTAATACAGCATCAAGCAATCTCAAGTTACAAGGCCGGTCAAGCATTTGACGAAAACTATCCTAGCCTCTATATTCTGGCCATGTGGCCATAAATTGGACCAGCGCCGATGAAGAGTATCTCCGTTGTTGAGGCAAAAGCGAATTTCTCCGGGCTCCTTGCCGAAGTCGAGGCGGGCGAGGAAATTGCTGTCACCCGACATGGCAAGGTCATCGCACGCATGGTGCCTGACCATCGCCGTGTTGCCGCCGACGCCTTTCGTGATTTTTGGGCGGATGCCGACGAGTTCGATCTGGTTGCACCAGAGGACAAGCCTGCGGAGGATGTGGCCTCGCTGGACCACTAGATCGTGGCGTCGCTCTATCTTTTGGACTCGAATAGTCTCATTGCAGCC
>NZ_RZRY01001139.1:0-1373 GCF_003998035.1 Mesorhizobium sp. M2A.F.Ca.ET.039.01.1.1
CTCCAGGATCCTGTGCAGATAGATATCGAAATTGCTGGCGACGCCGGCCGCGAAGACGAAGCGTGGCCAGAGCACCGCCAAGAGCCCGGCCGCAATCGAGCCGCCCGAAACCGAGCTCACCATGTCGAGCTTCTGGAGCAGTCCCGCCTCGTTGAGACGGCAGAGCGCGCCGGCGTGGAACAGCATGGCCCGGTAGCCGCCGCCCGACAGGCAGAGGCCGAGGTCGTAGCGCTCGGCCTTGCCATCGATGCTGGCCGCGCCGCCTGGCGCCGCCCCGGTACCGCGCGCTGCCGTCACACTGGCCATGAATGCTCCCCTCGTTCAGGCGCGGCTGTTCCGGCGCCTAATCCAGCCCAGCGCGGCCATTCTGGCAAGCGGCGGAATCGCGGAATTTCGGGGTTGGGAAGCTTGGGGTTCCTCGCCTCCACGAAGTGGGGGAGAGGTGTCCGCGAAGCGGACGGAGAGGGGGACTTCGTAGGGCGCTCCCCCTCTCCGTCTCGGCTTCGCCGAGCCACCTCTCCCCCACTTCGTGGAGGCGAGGTACTCTCCCTCACAGCTCCTTCTCGGCCAGTTCCCTGAATCCATCCGGCACCGAGCGCGGGCCTTCCAGCGCCACCGTGCCGTAGCCGACGGCTTCCTTGCCGAAGCGCTGGCGGATCTTGTCGATGGCGCGGTCGGCGCCGAAGCGGGCGAGACCCTTGCGGCTGCCGGGCTTCCTCTTCTCATCCATCAGGCCAAGCGGCAGTTCGAGCTGCAGCTCGGCATGCTCCTCCAGATGCGAGACGGAGATGGCGAGCAGCGATATGTCGCGCTCGCCGGGATTGGCGGCGAGCACGCCGCGCACCAGCTCCT
The DNA here is from genome assembly GCF_003998035.1 of Mesorhizobium sp. M2A.F.Ca.ET.039.01.1.1. NCBI lineage: Bacteria > Pseudomonadati > Pseudomonadota > Alphaproteobacteria > Hyphomicrobiales > Phyllobacteriaceae > Mesorhizobium > Mesorhizobium sp. M2A.F.Ca.ET.039.01.1.1. The sequence continues at coordinate 853 of NZ_RZRY01001139.1, forward strand.
CGGCGATCTCGGCCAGCATCACTGTCGCCTGGATCGGCTGCTCCAGCGTCACCGAGCGGGTGACGGCGCGCAGATCGGCGAAGCGCACCCGCACCGTCACCGTGCGGCCGGGCCGGTCCTTGGCGCGCAGGCGGCTCGCCACGCGGTCGGCCAGATGCAGAAGCGTCGGCACGAAGACGCGCGGCACCGCCGGCTTCCTGCCAAGCGCCGATTGCGCGCCGGCCGAATGCGCGCGGCGATGCGTCTCGAGCTTGCGCGGGTCGCGGTTCCAGGCGAGCGCGGCGAGCTTCTGGCCGGCGGCGTGGCCGATCAGCCGCTCCAACGCGCCGCTATGGGTGCGCGCCAATTGCCCGATGGTCTCGACGCCGATCTCGGCCAGCCTCGCCTTGGTCGCCGGGCCGACACCCCACATCAGCGTGACGGGCAGGTCGTGCAGGAAGGCGAGCTCGGTGCCGGGCTCGACCACCACCAGCCCGTCGGGCTTGGCCACCTGCGAGGCGATCTTGGCGAGGTGCTTTGTC
>NZ_RZRY01000113.1:0-13112 GCF_003998035.1 Mesorhizobium sp. M2A.F.Ca.ET.039.01.1.1
CCTGGATGCCGTGCTTGAGCGAAAAGAACTGCTGCGTCAGCCGCCAATATTTGGTGGCGATCCTGAGCCGCCGGCCGTGGCGCTGGCGGAAATCGGCGGCGACATCATCAAGATCGGCCATGGTGTCGACATCGAGCCAGATGTCGGGCACGGCCACCACGACGTCGGCATTGCCGAAGCCGAGGCGCGCGACGATCTCGGCGCGCGCTTCCCAGTCGGCGAGATTCTCGCGCAAAAGATCCTCGCCGGTGATGCCGAGATCGACCGACCCTTGCCCGATCTCGCCGGCGATCTCGGACGCGGACAGGAAGGCCACCTCGACATTGTCGAGGCCGTCGATACGCGCGCGGTATTTGCGGTCGTCCTCGGGCAAGGTAACGGCCAGCCCTGCCTTGGCCAGCACTTCGAGCGACTGTTCCTTGAGTCGGCCTTTCGACGGGATCGCCAGCGTGATCATTTGGCATTCTCCCGCAAGGCTTCGATCCGGTCGAGCCAGACCGAAAAACCCACGCCGGGAATCGGCTTCTTGGCGCCAAGCAGCGTCAGCAGCCGGTCGTAGCGGCCGCCGCCGACAAGCGGGCGATCGCCTCCCTGGACAGCGATCTCGAAGACGAGGCCGGTGTAATAGTCGAGCGGGCGGCCGAAAGCGGCATCGTAGCGGATCTGCGCCGAGGACAGCCCATGCGCCTCGATCGCCTTGGCGCGGGCGGAGAAATTCTCCAGCGCCGGCCCCAGCGACAGGCCGGCATCGGCGGCGAATTTTTCCAGCGCCGCGGTCGCGCCGCTGAGCGCGACGTCGATCTCGAGAAAACCCTTCAACGCCGAGAAGGCGTCATCGGAGAGCCGCACGCTGCGCAACTGTGCTTTCTCGGTCAGCCGGCGCGCAATGTCGGCCGGCGAGCGGCCGCCGGAAGCCGACAGCCCGGCCTGCTCCATGCCTTCGGCAATGTGCGCGGCGAGGCCTTCCTGATCGCCGTCGAGCACCAGCAAGGCGACGGGACCGGAGAGCTGGCTGTTGCGCGGCGGGTTGGCGAGATCGGCAAGGGCCGCTTCCAACATCGGCGCCGAACCGAAGGCGCGGGCCAGCCGCATGCGCCAGCCGCGCGGCAGGCCGAGCGCGGCCAGCACCGCCTCGAACAGGGTCTGGTCGCCAAGCGTGATGGCGAGGGGCCGTCCCGGCAGCACCAGCGACAGCAGCGCATGCGCCTCGGCCAGCGAACGGGCATCGGCGGCGGCGATGTCAGTGTCGCCGAGATCCTCGATGCCGGCCTGGAAGAACTCGTTGCCACCCTCACGGCGCTGGCGGAACACCTCGCCCAGGTAAGAATAGCGGCGCGGCGTGCCGGCCTGGCTGGCGATGTGGTCGAGGCAGACCGGAATGGTGAATTCGGGCCGCAGGCACAGCGTCTTGCCGGTCTCGCTCTCGGTCAGGAAGATGCGCCGGCGCAGGTCTTCGCCCGCCATATCGAGGAACGGATCGGCCGGCTGCAGCACGGCGACTTCGACCGCGTGCGTACCGCGGGCGGCGAAGAGTTTCGCGATGTCGGCAGCGATGGCGGGGCGGGAGGTCATGGATAAGTTGGGCGCGAGGCCCCCCTCTCTGTCCTGCCGGCCATCTCCCCCTCAAGGGGGGAGATTGGCAGCTCGGACGCCGCGCCTCCTCCTGCAGCGTTGAAAATTGGCGAAAGCATGCGCGACATCTGATCTCCCCCCTTGAGGGGGAGATGGCCGGCAGGACAGAGAGGGGGGCTCAAGCGCCACCCTTCGCGCGGTCGGCGGCCTGCGCCGCGAGTATCTTCTTCACCTCAGCCACCAGGTCACCCTCCGCGACCGTCACCTGCGCCGGGCGTGCCGCGCGCCATTCGGCGTTGTCGGTGATCTCGGCCGACAGGCGCGCGCCTTCGATGAGGTCCTTGATCTGCACCTCGCCCTTGGCGCGCTCGTCGCCGCCCTGGATGATGGCGACAGGGCTGCCGCGGCGGTCGGCATATTTCAGCTGCGCCTTCATGCCCGCGCCGCCGAGATACATTTCCGAGCGGATGCCGGCGGCGCGCAGATCGGCGACCATCTTCTGGTAACGGCCGAGGCTTTCCGTATCCTTGTCCATGACCAGCACGACGACCGGGGCGATGACATCGGAGGTATCCAGCTTGCCGAGGTTCTTCAGCGCCGTCATCAGCCGCGAGACGCCGATCGAAAAACCGGTCGCCGGCACCGGCTCGCCGCGAAAGCGCGAGACCAGCCCGTCATAGCGCCCGCCGCCGCCGACCGAGCCGAAACGCACGATCTGGCCTTCGTCGTTGGGGATCTCGGCCAGCAGCTCGGCCTCGAAGACAGGGCCGGTGTAGTATTCGAGGCCGCGCACGACGGAGCGGTCCATCACGATGCGGTCTTCGCCGTAGCTCGCGGCTCTAACCAGGGCCTCGATCGTTGCGAGTTCGCCAACGCCTTCCTGATAGACAGCATTGGCATTGACGCTGGCGTCCTGGGCGGCCTGCCCGTTCCTGGCCGTTGCCAGAAGAACCGCCTCGGCTTGCGCATCCTTCAATCCGGCGCCCTTGGCGAAATCGCCCTCGCCTTCCTTGCCACCGTCCCAGCGTCCGGGGCCAAGCAGGAGCCTGACGCCTTCCGGCCCGAGCTTGTCGAGCTTGTCGATGGCGCGCAGTACGGTCAACCGGCGGCCGGCGTTATCCTCACCGCCGAGCCCGATGGCCTCCAGCACGCCGTCGAGCACCTTGCGGTTGTTGACGCGAATGACGTAGTCGCCGCGCTTGATGCCGAGCGCCTCCATGACGTCGGCCATCATCATCGCCATCTCCGCGTCGGCGGCGACGCCCGGCGTGCCGATCGTGTCGGCGTCGAACTGCATGAACTGGCGGAAGCGGCCGGGACCCGGTTTCTCGTTGCGGAACACCCAGCCGGAGCGGTAGCTGCGATAAGGCTTCGGCAGCTTGTCAAAATTTTCCGCGACGAAGCGCGCCGTCGGCGCGGTCAGGTCGTAGCGCAGCGACAGCCACTGCTCGTCATCATCCTGGAAGGAGAACACCCCTTCGTTCGGCCGGTCCTGATCGGGCAGGAATTTGCCCAGAGCATCGGTGTATTCGATCATCGGCTGGTCGACCGGCTCGAAGCCGTAAAGCTCATAGACCGAGCGGATGGTGGCCATCATCTTCTCGACGGCGCGGATGTCTTCGGCGCTGCGGTCGGCAAAACCGCGCGGCAGCCGCGCTTTCGTCTTTTCGGATTTGTCGGCCATGGGGTCGGTCTTTTCGTTAAGTAAACACTGGCTTATCGGGAGCGGGCGTGTCCTAACCCATGCCAAGTGGTGCGGCAAGCGTTTGCAGACCTGCAGGAAACAGTTCGATAGTTTGCAGGCGCCGCGCCGCCCCTCGTCCCCCTGCCGGCACCTTCTCCCCGTGTAGTGACCGGGGAGAAGGAGGAAGCGCCGGCGCGACAGCTCCAGCGTTGCCGACTGGCCAAACCCGCGGCGCCAGCGTCCTTCTCCCCGTCTCTATAAGGGGAGAAGTGCCCGGCAGGGCGATGAGGGGCGGCGCCGACTAACAAAGAAGTAGACTTCAATATCCCACCCTAGAGGGTTGAGGGCCTCCAAGAACTTCGAAACAATCAGCGCAAATACGAAACAATTCCGCCACCAGCGCGGCATGCTGCCGACACAATCCGCGACCATAAACGCGCCGAAACAAGGGGTTCAGGGCCATGACCACGGCTGAAGATATCATCGAGGGCGAGACTGCAAGGCTGAGGCCTGCCGGGGTTCCGGCGCTGAAGCCGGCGCAGCAGCCGGCTGGGCCGTTCGAGGCTGCGGCGACCAAGCCGAGCGCCCGCGACGCGCTGGTCACCGGGCTTTTGGTAATCTACCCGGCTTTCGCGGCTGTGGCGGCGATCCTGGCGGGGGTGTTTTTGGCAGGCGCCGGCAGCGTTTGACTTGAGGTCTACCGAGAAATCTCGAAGGCCGGCGCTGCCCCTCATCCGCCCTTCGGGCACCTTCTCCCCGTGAACGGGGAGAAGGAAAGAGCGCGCTCTACTTCGGCCTTTTGAGCTTCTTGCGCTCTTTCTCCACCTCCGCCCTGCAATAGCAGCCCTCGAGGTGGTCGTTGACGAGGCCCATGGCCTGCATGAAGGCATAGACCGTCGTCGGGCCGACAAAGCTCCAGCCTCGCTTCTTCAACTCCTTCGATATCCTGACAGACACGGCCGTCGTCGGATTGGCGCGCAGATGCGCGAGGTCGACGATTCCCGGACGCTCGTCCGGACCCGGTTCGAACTTCCAGAACCAGGCGGCTAAAGAGCCGAACTCGTCGACCATCTCGCGGGCGCGTTTGGCGTTGTTGATGGTCGAGACGATCTTGCCACGATGGCGGATGATGCCGGCGTTGCCGAGCAGGCGCTCGACATCCTTCTCGGTGAATTGAGCCACCTTGTCGAAGTCGAAACCGGCGAAGGCCTCACGGAAATTCTCGCGCTTGCGCAGGATGGTGAGCCACGACAGGCCCGACTGGAATCCTTCCAGGCAGATCTTTTCGAACAGCCGGCGATCATCCGTTACCGGCCGGCCCCATTCACGATCGTGATAGTGAAGATAGTCCGGCAAATTGCCATGCCAGAAGCAGCGCGCCCTGCCGTCGGGACCATCGAGAATGCCGCTATTTTCCGTTGCCATCGTCAGCAAATCCATTCGTTAATGCGCCTCGGCGCCGCTTTTACCGTGGCTTTACCAGATTCCTGAACCGGCCGGTAACCACACCAAAAGGTTTACTGACAAAGCGGCATTTTACGCATTCCGATTCATGTTTTGCTTGCCGCTGCGCGCCAAGGATCGCGAAACCGAGGGCGTCCTCTCCGCCCCGGATGAGTTCGATCAAGGTGCGTTCCAATGAAGACAGCGTTTTGTTACCTGCTCGGCGCGGCGGCGATCCTTGCCGCCGGCGCCACCACCTCCCTTGCCAATGACCGCTACGCCGATATGCCGCCGGTGACGGTGAGCCCCGACCTTTCGGCGCCCTGGGTGCTGCAACTTGGCCGTGCGCCGGGCATCGTGCGCCCGGTCCGGCAAGCGACGCAGCAGCCGCTGCAGCGACTGTTCCAGGCGCAGCCCGACCGGCAGAGGACGGCAGCCGTGCAGCAGCCGGCCAAGCGCATGGTAATGCGACCGCAGATCAACCCGATCTACCTGCCGCAGGAAGTCGCCTATGACGGGCCGGCGAAGCCGGGCACGATCGTCATCGATACGCACCAGAATTTCCTCTATCTGGTGGAGCAGAACGGCAAGGCGCGGCGTTACGGCGTCGGCACCGGCAAGCCGGGCTTCGAATGGTCGGGCACGCACAAGATCACCGACAAGAAGGTGTGGCCGGACTGGCGCCCACCGGCGGCGATGATCAAGCGCGAGGCGGCCAAGGGCCGCTATTTGCCGACCTATCTTGCTGGCGGCATGGAAAACCCGCTGGGCGCGCGCGCGCTCTATCTGGGCACCACCGAATACCGCATCCACGGCACCAACCAGCCCTGGACGATCGGCGGCGCTGTGTCTTCCGGCTGCATCCGCATGCGCAACGAGGACGTCGTCGACCTTTACGAGCGCGTCAATGTCGGAACCACGGTCGAGGTGATCTAGTTTCTGCGAACCAGCCGGTTAGACGGCGCAGCACTTTTAGTCCAGCTGTTGCCGTCAAGTCATAGTGCGATCCCGTGGGATGTGCTTAAACCGATGTCGAGTTTACGGGGGACGGGCCGTGTGGGGATACGGCCGGTCACGAAAGGGCAGCGTGGGCAACCGCGCTGCCCTTTTCGTTTTTGAGGCTTCTTTGACGCGTGGCGCGGCAAGTCGCGCCGCAAACAGACGGATTCGCTTTCGGGGCTGAGTTCCCGGCGCTCCTCTGCTATTGCAGTGCACAAATCCTGATCGTCACGCAATTCTGGACGCAACGCTGCTTACGCGATTTCCTCGAATTGCCCAGAAGGCAGAGGTGCCAGCCATGACCCGGACCGACGACAGCCGCTATCTGAACGGCGGCCCGGTTGCCCAGCGCATCATTGCGTCGGTGCGCGAAGATGCCTTGATCGCGACGGCCGAAGGTTTTCCGCCAAAGCTGGTCTCGATCACCGTCGGCGATACCGAAGCGGTCGATGTCTATGTGCGCAACCAGCGCGCCAAGGCAGCCCTTGCCGGCATCGGGTTCGAGGAGCGGCGCTTTGCCGCCGACATCACGGCCGGCGAACTGGAAGCCGCGATCCACGGCCTCAACGCCGACCCGCGCGTCACCGGCATCATCATCCAGCGGCCGGTGCCGGCGCATATCCCGATCAAGACGCTGCAGGCCGCCGTGCATCCGCTGAAGGATGTCGAAGGCATGCACCCGGCCTCGATCGGCAACATCGTCTACAACCAGCTCGATCTGGCGCCCTGCACGGCGGCAGCCTCGGTCGAACTGCTGAAGGAGACCGGCCTCGATCTCAAGGGGCTCGAAGTGGTCGTCGTCGGCCATTCCGAGATCGTCGGCAAGCCGATCGCCTTCCTGCTGATGAGCGAAGGCGCCACGGTGACGGTGTGCCACCACATGACGCGCTCGGTGGCGGCGCATGCACGGCGCGCCGACGCGCTGTTCGTCGCGGTCGGCAAGCCGCGGCTGATCAAGGCCGACATGGTGAAGCCGGGCGCCGCCGTCATCGACATCGGCATCAATTCCGAGGTCGGGCCCGACGGCGAAACCCGCATCGTTGGAGACGTCGACACCGACAGCGTCAAGGAAGTGGCGTCCTGGATCACGCCGGTGCCAGGCGGCGTTGGCCCCCTCACCGTCGCGATCCTGCTGCGCAACACCATGGTGGCACTCAACCGCCAGCGCGCGCTCTATCGCGCGACCTATGGCGTGGCGGATCAGCTCGCGGCGGAGTAATTATTCCGCAGCAATCAACCCGCCGTCGGAAACGCCCTCCGGTTTCGGACCGCCATAGGCCCAGTCGAGCAGTTTGATCGTGTGCACCACCGGCAGCTTGGCGGCGGACGCGATCTGGGTGATGCAGCCGATATTGCCGGTGGCGACGATTTCGGCGCCGGTCGCCTCGATATTCCCCACCTTGCGGTCGCGGAGCTTGGCTGAAATCTCCGGCTGCAGGATGTTGTAGGTGCCGGCCGAGCCGCAGCACAGATGCCCTTCGCGCGGCTCACGCACGACGAAGCCTGCTTTGGCGAGCAGCTCCTTCGGCTGGCGCGTGATCTTCTGGCCGTGCTGCATCGAGCAGGCGGAATGGTAGGCGACGACGGTGCCCGGTTTGCGCACCGGCTCGGGCAGGTCGAGGCTGGCGAGATATTCGGTGATGTCCTTGGCCAGCCCCGAGACGCGCGCGGCCTTTTCGGCATAGGCCCGATCGAGGCGCAGCATGAAGCCGTAATCCTTGATCGTTGTGCCGCAGCCTGACGCGGTGATGATGATGGCGTCGAGCCCGCCTTGGTCGATCGCGCGCGTCCAGGCGTCGACATTCCGCCTGGCCGAGGCAAGAGCCTGATCCTCGCGGCCCATGTGATGGACGAGCGCGCCGCAGCAGCCCTCGCCTTCGGGCACCACGACCTCGACGCCAAGCCTGGTCAGCAGAGAAATCGTCGTTTCATTGATGGCGGGATCGAGCACCGATTGCGCGCAGCCGGTGAGGATCGCGACGCGGCCTCGCTTTGTGCCTTGCCCGGTATGCGTGCCTGGTTTCGCCATCGGCGATGCCGGCGGGACCGCGGACGGCGCCAGCTTCAGCATGGCTGCGACCGGCTTCAGATCCGGCAGTTTCTCGAACAGGCGGATGAAAGGCCGGCCGAGACCGGCCAGTTTCAGCGCGGCGCGGAAGCGGCTGGGATAAGGCAGCACGAAGGCCAGCACGGCGCGCGTCAGCCGGTCGAGCAGCGGCCGCTTATAGGTCTGCTGGATGTGGGCGCGGGCGTGGTCAACCAGATGCATGTAGTTCACGCCCGACGGACATGTCGTCATGCAGGCAAGGCAGGAGAGACACCGGTCGATATGGGTGACGATCTCCTTATCCGCCGGGCGGCCGTTCTCCAGCATGTCCTTGATGAGGTAGATGCGGCCGCGCGGCGAATCGAGCTCGTTGCCGAGCGTCACATAGGTCGGGCAGGTGGCGGTGCAGAAGCCGCAATGCACGCATTTGCGCAGGATCTTCTCCGATTCCGCGACATGCGGGTCGGCAAGCTGGGCAAGGGAGAAATTGGTCTGCACGCAAAAATCCTTACTGTCCCAGAAGCCAGCTTTGCGGGTTCCTGACGGGCTCGCCGCGCTGCAGCGCCTGGATGCCCAGAATGCAGCGGGCGATAAACCAGACGGCGGCGGCCAACATCAGCACGAAGCCGATCACAAGCATCATCAGGACCACCGAGATCAGCGCGAGAGAAGGCCGATCCAGAACGTCCTGATCAGGAACGTATAGTGGCTTTCGACGAAGCCGCCGGCCTTGCCGCGATTGATGTAGGCAAGCACGATGCCGACAATGCCGGTGATGCCGATGACGAGGCCGGCGAGGTAGAGAATGTAGATGACCAGCGCGTTGGTCTGGCCCGGCTCCAGCCAGCGATCGGTCTGGCGTGGCGCGCTGCTCGGTCCTGGGTCGGTATTGCTCATGATGCTGCTCCCTGTGTTGATCGGGCGAGAGTAGCAGAGCCGGAGCCCGGCGCCATGCGGCCAGGGTTGAGGATATTCTTCGGATCGAACTCGGCCTTGAGCCGCGCCGAGAGCGCCGCCAGATGCGGCGGCTGCGGCTCGAACACCGGCAGCGCCGCGCGATGCGGAGCGGAGGCGCGCACCAGCGTCGCATGGCCGCCGCCATGCTTGCGGATCAAGCCGCGCAAGAGGTCGGCCTCGGGATCGTCCTCGCGCATCGACAGCCACACCAGACCGCCCTGCCAGTCGTAGAACGCATCGACCGCCGCCTGCATGCGCAGCGCCATCACCATGTGATGCGCCACGGACGGCGCCATCGAGACACGCCAGACCGGCCGCGCGCCGCCGTCGGCGAAAGGCCGGCAGTCTCGGATGTCGCGCCAGATGGCTTTCGACGCCTCGCCGGCGATCTCTTCCAGCGGCCCGGCCTTGCCGAGCAGCTTGCGCAGCGCCTCGATGCGATAGACGACCGAGGGGCCAAAACCTTCGACGCGCAGCAACGTCGCGGCATCGCTGCCGTGCTTGCCGCCGGCGACCCGTGCGGCGATGCGCTCCGGCAGATGCGCCGCGCTCGACACTTCGGCGCTGGAGCCCAGCGCCAGCGCCATGGCGGCGACCGCCGCATCGTCGAGCAGGCCGCGGATGGCCAAAGTCACTTCCGTTTCGGCGGCCGGCAGCACCTTGAACGTGACATCCGTGAGCACGGCCAGCGTGCCCCAACTGTTCGCCATCAGCTTGGAGAGATCGTAGCCGGTGACGTTCTTGACTACGCGCCCGCCCGACTTGAAGGCCTCGCCACGGCCCGAGACGGCGGCGACGCCAAGGATATGGTCGCGCGCGGCTCCCGCCTTGAGACGGCGCGGGCCGGACAGGTTCGAGGCCAGCACGCCGCCGATGGTGCCTCTGCCTGGCTCGCCACCGAGCAACGGACCGTAGTCCATCGGCTCGAAGGCGAATTGCTGGCCGTTTTCCGCAAGCAGTTCTTCGATCTCGGCGAGCGGCGTGCCTGCCTTGGCCGACAGCACCAGCTCAGCGGGCTCGTAGAGGGTGACGCCGGTGAGCCTGGAGAGGTCGAGCGTGTGTTCGGTCTGCAGTGGGCGGCCGATGCCGCGCTTGGAGCCATGGCCGAAGAGCTCGAGGGGTGTCTCTTCGGCTGCCGCCCATTGGACGGTGGAGAGGACTTCGGCGGAGGTGGAGGGGGTGAAGGTGGTCATGGCTTGGCCTTGTTCCTCGCCCGCGCAGGGCCAGGACAATCGCATACGGCAGCGCTGCCCCCTCTCCGCCCGCTACGCGGACACCTCTCCCCCATTTCATGGGGGCGAGGAAACGCCAACCGCCGACGTCGCGACCTTGAAAAGCCTGGGTTCCTCGCCCCCGCAAGGCTGGGGAGAGGTGGCTCGGGCGAAGCCCGAGACGGAGAGGGGGCCGTCATAGAGCGCTGTCTCCCGTCTTCCTGGCTGCAAAAACAAACCTAAGGTCGGCAGCAACGACGTCTTTAGCAAGCTGCCCTTCCAGCGCTGCGAGGATCGTCTCGCAAACACTCCTCGTGTTCTTCAGCACATCAAAATTCCAAAACCGCAAAACCGAGAAGCCCTCGCCCCGCATGAATTCATCCCGCCGCCTGTCGTACGAACTGTCCGCGTGCTGGCTGCCGTCCAGTTCCACGACCAGCTTTTGGCTCCTGCAGGCAAAATCCGCGAAGTATGGACCGATGGGCATCTGGCGAACGAATTTGTAATCCGCCCAGCCTTCTTGCCTTTAGCTCGTTCCAGAGGGTCGCTTCCGCCTGATTGTCCCCATGGCGAAGCTCGCGCGCACGAGCGATGTTTTCGGGCGAGCGGCGGCTTGGCTGAGAGGGCGTCCCCCCTCTCCGTCTCGGGCTTCGCCCGAGCCACCTCTCCCCCGCTTTGCGGGGGCGAGGAACTTTGATCCTCAGCCCCCATCAAAACCTCGGAATATCCGGAAAAGCCACCTGCCCGCGATGCACATGCATCCTTCCCAGCTCCGCGCAGCGGCGCAGCTGCGGAAACACTTTTCCTGGATTGAGCAGGTGGTTGGGATCGAAGGCGCATTTGACGCGCATTTGCTGGTCGAGGTCGATTTGGTTGAACATTTCCGGCATCAGGTCGCGCTTCTCGACGCCGACGCCGTGCTCGCCGGTCAAGACGCCGCCGACCTCGACGCAAAGCCGCAAAATGTCGGCGCCGAAGCTTTCGGCCTTGTCGAGCTCGCCCGCCACATTGGCGTCGTAGAGGATCAGCGGGTGCAGATTGCCGTCGCCGGCGTGGAAGACATTGGCGACGCCGAGGCCATATTTCTCGGAGAGATCACGCATGCCGGCGAGCACGCGCGGCAGTTCCTTGCGCGGGATAGTGCCGTCCATGCAGTAATAGTCGGGCGAGATGCGGCCGACCGCCGGGAAAGCCGCCTTGCGGCCGGCCCAGAAGCTCAGCCGCTCCTGCTCGGACTGCGAGATGCGGCAGGTGGTCGAGCCGTTCCTGTAGGCGATCGCCTCGACGAGACCGATCAGATGGTCGACCTCCACACTCGGCCCATCGAGCTCGACGATAAGCAGCGCCTCGACATCGAGCGGATAGCCCACCTGGACGAAATCCTCCGCCGCGTGGATCGCCGGGCGATCCATCATCTCCATGCCGCCCGGGATGATGCCGGCGCCGATGATGTCGGCGACGCATTGGCCGCCCTGTTCGCTGGTCGGGAAGCCGATCAGCAGCGCGCGCGCCGTCTCCGGCTTCTTCAGGATCCGCACCGTGACCTCTGTGACGACGCCGAGCAGGCCTTCGGAGCCGGTCATGACGCCGAGCAGGTCGTAACCTTCCTGGTCAAGATGACTGCCGCCGAGGCGCACGACCTCGCCGTTCATCAGGACCATCTCGATGCCCAGCACATTGTTGGCGGTGAGCCCGTATTTCAGGCAGTGCACGCCGCCGGAATTTTCCGCGACATTGCCGCCGATCGAGCAGGCGATCTGGGAGGATGGATCGGGGGCATAGTAGAAGCCCTCCTGCTCGACGGCGGTGGTGATGCCGAGATTGGTGACGCCCGGCTGAGCGACCACGATGCGGTTCGGGTAGTCGACCCCCAGGATGCGGTTGAAGCGGCTCATCACCAGCAGCACCGCATCTTCCAGCGGCAGCGCGCCGCCGGAGAGCGAGGTGCCGGAACCGCGCGGCACGACGCGGATATTGCGCTCGTTGCAGTATTTGAGAACCCGCGAGACCTGAGCCACCGTTTCCGGCAGCACGACGACCAGCGGCAACTGCCGGTAGGCGGTCAGGCCGTCGCTTTCGAAGGCGCGCATTTCATTGGCCGTATCGACGACGCCCTCGCCCGGCACGATGATGCGCATGTCGGCGACGATCTCGGCGCGCCGACGCAGCGTTTCGGCATCTGGCTTGGGCATGGCTAGGCCGGACATCGGTTATCCCGCTTGACTGGTCAAAATCTTTTACCAGCTTGACCGTTTTGTTGCAAACGCTGCTTTGGTCAAATAAGGCGGCGACCGTAATGCCCAGCTTCCGCAGCGGCAATCTGCCGCTGCTTCCTCGCATCGAGGGGAAGATTACTCGCCCGGATGCTTCGCCGGCTCGGAATGCATCTTGCGCACCCGGCGCACACCCCACCAGACCAGCAGGATGGCAACGGGGACGGAGGCTGCGGTGACGACTTCTGGCGCGAAGACGTGACCGAAGATCGAGGCGCCCTTGGCTACATAGCCGATAAGGCCGACGACGTAGTATGACACAGCGGCCACGGACAGGCCTTCGACAGTTTGCTGCAGGCGCAGCTGCAGCCGGGCCCGGTTGTTCATCGATGCCAGCAGGTCACGGTTCTGCTTCTCGACTTCGACGTCGACCCAGGTGCGTAAGAGCGTGGTGGCGCGGGTGAGTTTTCGCGACAGGTTGGCCTGGCGCTCCTCGACCGAGCGGCAGGTGCGCATGGCCGGTGCCATGCGCCGCAGCAGGAAGCCCGCCCAGGTATCAAAACCCTGCACCGGCTCTTCATCCAGCGCCTCCAGCCTTTCGGTGACGATGCCGTCATAGGCGCGGCTGGCGCCGAAGCGGTAGAGGCTGGATGCGGCGTCGGCCTCGAGCTCGGCGGCGAGCTCGGTGAGGTCGGCGAGCAATGTCTGGCTGTCACGAGTTTCGACGGCCTTCATTTCCAGCGTGGTCTGCGCCAGGCGGTCCTCAATGCGGCGGGCGCGGCCGGACAGCGTCAACGCCAGCGGCAGGCCGAGCATGGCCAGCGTCCGATAGGTCTCGATGTCGATCAGCCGCTGCGACAGAGCGCCGGTGCTGGCCGGCGTCAGGCCGCGATCGAGCACCAGCATGCGGGTCAGCCCGTCGCCGTCCTGGCGGAAATCGGTGATGATGGCGGCGGCGCCCCTTTCGACCAGCGAGTAGCAAAGGC